>NZ_LZKV01000200.1:0-35444 GCF_001672995.1 Mycobacterium sp. 1482292.6
AAGGTCTCGACCGACTGGGCGGCTCCCGACTCCGCAATGGCCCGCCGGCCCTAGCGGCACCGCGATCGCTGGCCCCGCGAAACCTGTTGTTCGCGTGACGTTTCCGCGCCACGACCACCGAGAAAGGATCGACCATGGGGACATCCGACACCGACCGGGCCGTGGCCTACCTGCTGGTTCGGCTGACCATCGGGGCCAGCCTGTTCGGCCACGGCCTGGTCCGGTTGCCGAAGCTGGGCGCGTTTCACGCCCAGCTGATGAGTGAGTTCACGAAGTCGATGCTGCCCGCCGTCGCGGTCTCGCGATGCGGTTACGCGCTGCCGTTCGCGGAGCTGACCATCGGAGCGCTGTTGCTGGCCGGTGTGCTGACCCGGACGGCCGCCATCGCCGGCGCACTGGTGATGGTCGGTCTGGTCCTGGGCGCCACGTCGATCGAGCACTTCAACGTGATCGGCGACCAACTCGTGCACGCGCTCTTTCTCGTCGGCGTGATTGCGTTCCGCGGGCACAACCGCTACTCCGTCGACCACCTGCTCACCGCCCGCCAGTCGACCAGCGCATAATCTCCACGCCCGTCGGCGCGCCGGGCGCCCGCGGTGGCGATTTCGTTAAATGTCTTGACGAAATGTTTGCCCCAAGCCCCTCAACGGCTACAGCTAGAAGTCACACACCAAAAGATTGCGGTCTCCCGATTGAGCGCGCTTGCGGAGCTCCGGGAATGACCGTGGGTCAGGTGACCAGCGGTCATGGCCGCACAACCGAGACGAGCAACGATGCAACGACTCAGCGGATTGGACGCGTTCTTTCTGCACCTGGAATCGCCGACGCAGCCTTTGAATGTTTGCTGCGTGCTGGAGTTGGACCCGTCGACGATGCCCGGCGGCTACACCTTTGATCGCTTCAGTGCGGCGCTGCGCGAGCGGCTTGATGCGGTGCCCGAATTCCGCCTCAAGCTGGCCGACAACCAACTGAACCTCGACCACCCCGTGTGGGTCGACGACGACCGGTTCGACACGGCTCGCCACCTTCACCGCGTGGCCCTGCCGTCGCCGGGAGGCCCGAAAGAATTAGCGGACATCTGCGGCCACATCGCCGGCCTGCCGCTCGATCGTGACCGGCCGCTGTGGGAGATGTGGGTGATCGAAGGCCTGCACGGCACGGACGCACTGTCCGTCGTCCTCAAGGTCCACCACGCGGTGGTCGACGGCGTGGGCGGCGCCCACCTGCTCTCGCAGTTGTGCAGCGACGTGCCCGACGCCCCGCCGCCGGAACCGGCCGAGCGCGCCGGCGCGGCGAATCCACTACAGATCGCCGCGAGCGGGCTGATCGGGGCGGCGTTGCGGCCGTGGCGGCTGGCCCGAGTCCTGCCGGCCACGGCGCTGACCGTGGCGGAGACGGTGCTGCGCGCCCGCGGCGGCGGCCAGACGATGGCGGCCCCGTTCGCGGCGCCGCCGACCGCGTTCAACGGCTCGTTCACCCGGCGCCGCAACGTGGCGCTGACCAACGTGGACCTCGAGGACGTCAAAACCGTCAAAAACCGGTTCGGGGTCACCGTCAACGACGTCGTGACGGCGCTGTGCGCCGGGGCGTTACGGCAGTACTTCCAAGACCGCGACGCGCTGTCCGACGTCCCCCTGGTCGCGAGCGTGCCGGTGTCGGTGCGCGGCAAGTCCACCCGCACGGGCCGCAACCAGATGACCTGGATGCTCTGCCGCCTCGAAACCCACGTCGACGACCCCGTACAACGGCTGGCGAGCATCGCCGAGGGAAACGCCGCGGCGAAGGACCACTCCGCGGCGCTGGGCCCGACGCTGCTGCACGACTGGACGCAAGTGGCCGGGCAGACCCTGTTCGGTGCGGCCCGACGGCTGCTGCCGCGACTCCCCCTGCCCGAGAACCCGCCGCACAACCTGGTGCTGTCGAACGTCGCCGGCCCGCAAGAACAGCTCTACTTCCTGGGGTGCCGCCTCGACGCGATGTATCCGCTCGGCCCGATCATCGCCGGCGCCGCGCTGAACATCACGGTGATGTCGCTCAACGGCCGGCTGGGCATCGGCATCATCTCCTGCCCGGACCTGGTTCCGGACCTTTGGGACCTCGCCGATGCGTTTCCCGCCGCGCTCAAAGAGCTGCTGAGTTGCGGCGAGCCGGCCTGATCTGCCCGGTCTGATCCGCCCGGTCAGCGGAACCCCGTCCATCCTCGCCGCCGCGGCATGGCAGGGTGACATCCGTGGCAGACACTTCGGAACCGACGAGCGTCGCGGCGCACGACCTGCGCGAAATCAGCACTGACAAGGGCGCTTTGCGCTACTACGACACCGGCGGATCCCATTCGGGGCCGGCGCTGCTGTTCCTGCACGGCTCCGGCCCCGGTGTCACCGGCTGGCGCAACTTCCGCGGCGTGCTGCCCGCCTTCGCCGAGCGGTTCCGCTGCCTGATCCTGGAATTCCCCGGCTTCGGGGTCAGCGACGACTTCGGCGGCCACCCGATGGTCACCGCCTTCGGCACGGTGGCGCCCTTCCTGGACGCGCTCGGCGTGGACAAGGTGCACATCGTCGGCAACTCGATGGGTGGTGGCGTCGGCATCAACTTCGCGACCCACAATCCGGACCGCGTCGGCCGGCTGGTGACCATCGGCGGGATCGGCACCAACATCTTCAGTCCCAGTCCCAGCGAAGGCATTCGGCTGCTGCAGGAATTCGTCGAGGACCCCACGCGGCAGCGGCTGGTCGACTGGCTCAAGTCGATGGTCTACGACCAGGCGCTGGTCACCGACGAGCTGATCGAGGAACGCTGGCAGCTGGCCACCGACGCGGACACCCTGGCCGCGGCGCGACGCATGTACGGCAAGGCGGCATTCGCCGGGATGAACGCCGCGCTGAACGCCTCCGACCGGCCGCTACCGTGGGCGACGATGCACAAGCTCACCGCGCCCACGCTGCTGACCTGGGGCCGCGACGACAGGGTGAGCCCGCCGGACATGGCGCTGATCCCGATGCGCACCATCCCCAACGCGGAGCTGCACATCTTCCCCAACTCCGGGCACTGGGCCATGATCGAGGCCAAGGCGGCGTTCGAAAGCACCGTGCTGGCTTTTCTTTCGCGCGGCTAGCCAGTTCTTATCGCTGGGTGGCTCCGGCGTCGACGGGCAGGACGATCGCGGTGATGTAACGGGCCTCGTCCGAGGCCAGAAACAGCGCGGCGTTGGCCACGTCCACCGCGTCCACCCAGGGCACCGCGAGCATGTTCATCGAGCGGGCCGCCTCGGCGAATTCCGCGCGGGTGGGGGGCCGGTCCAAGTCGGGCCGGAATGCGGCGCCCACCACGTCATTGTGGATCATGGGCGTGTCGACGTTGGTCGGGCTGATGCAGTTGACCCGAACGTTGTGCGGCGCAAGCTCATTGGCCAGGCTGCGCATCATGCCGATCACGCCGTGCTTGGCGGCGGTGTAATGCGCGACGCCGACCAGCCCGCGCAGGCCCGCGATGGAACTCGTCAGGGTCATCGAACCCGCCCCGCGCGCGATCAGGTGCGGCGCGGTCGCGCGGCAGGTGTGCCATACCCCGGTCAGGTTGACGTCGAGCATTGTGCGCCAGGCGTTTTCGTCGAGCTCGACCGCCATGCCGCGGGAGGTGATGCCCGCGGTCGCGCAGACCGCGTCGAGACCACCGAACCGCTCGGCCCCGCGGTCGGTGGCGGCCTGCACACCGGCGAGGTCTCGCACGTCGACGATCTCGGTGTGCGCGAGCCCGCCGGCATCGCGCACCAGCGACGCCGTGGTGTCGAGGTCGGCGGGGGTGCTGTGCGGGATACGCACGGTGTCGACCGGGCCACACACGTCGAGCGCCACGATGTTCGCACCCTCCTGCGCGAACCGCACCGCCTGCGCGCGGCCGATCCCGCGCGCCGCTCCGGTGACCAGGGCGACCTTGCCGTGCAGTCGCCCGCCGCGCGTGGCGCTCACGTCGTCTTCTGCGTCAGGCCGGCGTCGACCACCAGCTGCGTGCCGGTGACGTAGCGGGCCGCGTCCGAGGCCAAAAACAGCACGGCGTTGGCGATGTCGACGGGCTCGACCCACGGCACCGGCAGCAGGTTGCGCGCCTGCAGCACCTCGGCCGCGTCGGCCGCCGTCGGGTTGTCCAGGTCCGGCCGGAGCCGCCGAAAAGTGGCCTCGTTGAGCACCATTGGGGTGGCCACCGGGCCGGGGTGCACGGTGTTGACCCGGATGCCGCGCGGCCCGAGCTCGTTCGCGAGGGTGCGCGCCAATCCCACCACCGCGTGCTTGCTGGCGGTGTAGTGGGCGGTGTTGGGCAGGCCGCGCAGGCCGCTGGTGGAGCTGATGACGACCACCGAGCCGCCGCGATCACCCAGGTGCGGCACGCTCGCCCGGACGGTATGCCACACGCCGGTGAGGTTGATGTCGAGCGTGCGCTGCCAGACCTGGGGGTCCAGTTCCCACGACGGTGCGCCGGGCAGGTGGACCCCGGCGTTGGCGACGACGACGTCGAGCCGGCCCAACGCGGCCACGCCGGCGTCGATGGCGGCCGTCATCGCTTCGAGCTCGCTGACGTCGGCCAGGCCGGTTACGCACCGCCGGCCGCGGTCGTCGACTCGGCTTGCCGTAGCGCGCAACTCGTCGGCCGCCGCGGGCGCGTCGAGCGCGATCACGTCGGCACCCTCGTCGGCGAACCGCTCACAGTGCACCCGGCCGGTCCCCTTGGCCGCACCGGTGACCACCACAACCTTGTCCAGCAACCCCGTCATCGTTCGATTAGATCGAAGCCGCGATAGCCGGCGCCGGCGACCTCGGCGCAGATGTCGTTGTATGTCGCGAAGCCCCCGGTGAACAGCATGAAGCCGCGCGGCTTTCCCGGCACGTTGGCGCCCATGTACCAGGAGTTGGCCTTGGTGAACAGCGTGGTCTCGGCCCGGCGGGCGCATTCGGCGCCCCACTCGTCCACGCTGTCCACGGTGGCTTCCAGCGCGGCGTAACCGTGCCGGTCCAGGTGGATGATGGCCTCCGCGATCCAGTTCACCTGGGCCTCGGCGTGCAGCACCATGTTCGCCAGCACGGCGGGTGCCCCCGGACCCGAGACCAAAAACAGGTTGGGGAAGCCGTCGACGCCCAGCCCCAGATAGGTGCGGGGTCCGTGCGCCCAATCGTCTCGCAGGGCGGTGCCGCGCCGGCCGACGATGTCGATCTTGCCCAGCGCCCCGGTCATCGCGTCGAAACCCGTTGCCAGCACGATCATGTCGACGTCGTAATGGGCTTCGGTGTTATCGGCCCCGGCGGTGTTGATGCCGGTGGCGTCGACGGATTCGATCGGGGTGGCCCGGACACTGATCAGCGACACGTTCGCCCGGTTGAAGGTCTGAAAATAGTTGCTGTCGGTGCAGATTCGTTTGGTGCCGATCGGGTGGTCGGTGGGAATCAGCAGGTCGGCGACCGCCGGATCGTCGATGACGGCCCGGACCTTCTCCTCGTAGAACCTGCGGGCCTCGTCGTTGGCCTCCAGGTCGGTCAGCTGGTCCGGGAACGTCTTGGAGAACAGCACGCCGCCTTGCTGCCAACGCTTTTCGAACGCCGCACGCCGCTCCTCGGCGGTGAACTGCATCGTCGGCCTGGGGGCGGTGATGTGCGGCGAGCCACCGCCGCTGCGCCACGACAGCGCACGCCGCTGCGCGTAACCGGCCTTGATCTCGTCGAGCTCGGCGGCGGACAGGGGCCTGTTGCCGGCCGGGACGCTGTAGTTGGGGGTGCGCTGGAAGACGTAGAGGTGGGCGGCGGACTCGGCGATGACCGGAATCGACTGAATGCCGGAGGATCCCGTGCCGATGACCGCCACCCGTTTGCCGGTGAAGTCGACGGGCCGGTGCGGCCACCGCGCGGTGTGGTAAAGCTCGCCGGCGAAGGTGTCCAGGCCGGGGAAGTCCGGGGTCAGCGCGGCCGACAGCGGACCCGTCGCCATCACCACGAACCGCGCCGAAAAGCATTGTCCCGCATCGGTGGTGACCGTCCAGCGCAACGCCGCCTCGTCGAGGTGCGCCGACACCACGCGGGTGCGCAACGCGATGTCGCGGCGCAGGTCGAGCTTGTCGGCGACCCAGTTCAGGTACGCCAGGATCTCGGCCTGGGTGGCATACCGTTCGGTCCAGTTCCACTCCTGCTGGAGTTCGTCGGAGAACGAGTAGCAGTAGTCGACGCTCTCGACGTCGCAACGCGCTCCCGGATACCGGTTGTGGTACCAGGTGCCGCCCAGTTCGGGCGCGGCCTCCAGCACCCGCACCGACAGGCCCTGCCCGCGCAGTTTGTGCAGCGCGTACAGGCCGGCGAACCCCGCGCCGACCACGACGACGTCGAGGGACCGCGCGCCGGGAACGTTCACAACGAGTCACCGTAGGGCCTCGGCCGGCGCGGCCCGCGCGGCCTCCCGGTCACCGGACGCTTGCGGCGAGTTTTCCCGGCCACCGGGCGTGGGTGGCCGGCGGCGAGGTTCGCGTCGAATTCCGACGCCCTTGGTGTCCGCTCATCGGGATTTCCTTTGGGACGGGCCTCGACTGCGGTAGACCATTACTTAGCCCCCACACGTGCTTAGCCCACACACGTAAGGACAACGATATGAGCGAGCGGGTACTCGACCGGGTAGTGGCCATGGCGGACCAGTTGCGCGACCAGGCCGCCGAAGCCGAACGCATCGGGCGGCTCACCGACGACACCGTCAAGCTGATGAAGGGCGCCGGCCTGATCCGGCTGCTGCAGACCAAGCAATATCAGGGCTTCGAGGTGCACCCGCGCGAGTTCGCCGAGACGACGATGGCCACCGCGGCACTGGATCCGGCGGCCGGCTGGATCGTGGGCGTCGTCGGCGTGCACCCCTACCAGTTGGCGTACGCGGACCCGAAAGTCGCCGCCGAGATCTGGGCCGACGACGTCGACACCTGGATGGCCTCCCCCTACGCGCCGCAGGGCGTGGCCAAACCCGTCGACGGAGGTTACGTCTTCAACGGGCGCTGGCAGTTCAGCTCGGGCACCGACCACTGCGACTGGATCATCCTGGGGGCAATGCTCGGCGACGAGAAGGGCATCCCGCTGATGCCACCGCAGATGCTGCACATGATCTTGCCCCGCAAGGACTACGAGATAGTCGACGATTCGTGGAACGTGGTGGGGCTGCGCGGGACCGGCTCCAAGGACGTCATCGTCAAGGACGCGTTTGTGCCCAGCTACCGGACCATGGACGCGACCAAGGTGATGGACGGCACCGCCCAGCGCGAGGCCGGCATGACCGAACCCCTCTACCTGATGCCGTGGTCGACGATGTTCCCGCTGGGCATCTCCGCGGCCACCATCGGGATCGCGGAGGGTGCACTCGCCGCGCATCTGGATTATCAGCGCGAACGGGTCGGCGCCACCGGCACCGCAATCAAGGACGACCCCTACGTCATGCACGCCATCGGCGAGGCGGCCGCCGACATCAACGCGGCGCGTCAGGAGCTGCTGGCCAACGCCGACCGCATCTACGACATGGTCGCGGCCGGCAAGGAGGTGTCCTTCGCCGATCGGGCGGCCGGGCGCCGCACGCAGGTGCGCGCGGTGTGGCGTGCGGTGTCGGCGGTCGACGAGATCTTCGCCCGCTCGGGCGGCAACGCGGCGCGGATGGACAAGCCGCTGCAACGATATTGGCGTGACGTGCACGTCGGCCAGATGCACGCCATCCATGTCCCGGGCACCACCTATCACGCGGCGGCGCTGAGCTCGATCGGCATCGACCCGCCCGAGGGTCCGCTGCGGGCCCTGATCTAGGAGCATTAGTGAGCGACCTGAAAAGCCTTGGCTACATCACCATTTCGACCAATGACATCGACCGCTGGCGGCAGTTCGCCTTCGGCGTGCTGGGGTTCGCCGAAGGTAAGGGCCCCGATCCTTCGGCGCTGTACCTGCGGATGGACGAGCGGGCGGCCCGGCTCATCGTGGTGCCCGGTGAGACCGACCGGGTGCTGACCGTCGGCTGGGAAGTGCGCGACCACCCGGCCCTGC
Source organism: Mycobacterium sp. 1482292.6 (assembly GCF_001672995.1). Taxonomy (NCBI): domain Bacteria; kingdom Bacillati; phylum Actinomycetota; class Actinomycetes; order Mycobacteriales; family Mycobacteriaceae; genus Mycobacterium; species Mycobacterium sp. 1482292.6. Next base: position 8,040 of record NZ_LZKV01000200.1, read on the forward strand.
AGCGCGTGCAGGCCACCCTCGACGGCGCAGGCGTCGCGTACAAGCAGCTGTCCCCCGACGACGCCGAGGCGCGCCGGGTCGAAGAGGTGATCACCTTCGAAGATCCCGCCGGCACCACGCTGGAGGTGTTCCACGGCGCGGTGCTCGACCACAGCCCGGTCGTCACGCCGTTCGGCGCGAAGTTCGTCACCGGTGATCAGGGCATGGGCCACGTGGTGGTGCCGGCCACCGACCCCAACGGGCTGTTCGACTTCTACACCGAGGTCCTCGGGTTCCGGGCCCGTGGCGCGTTCCGGGTGCCGTTGCCCAAAGAGTTTGGGCCCGTGCGGGTTCGGTTCCTCGGCATCAACGAGCGACACCACAGCCTGGCGATCGTGCCGGCCGCACACCAGCGCGACCCGCGCCTGGTCCACATCATGGTGGAGGTCGACACCCTCGACGCCGTCGGGCAGGCGCTGGACCGGGTCAACGCCGAGGGATTCCAGCTGTCGTCCACCCTGGGGCGACACACCAACGACAAGATGGTCTCGTTCTACGTCCGCGCACCCGGTGACTGGGACATCGAATTCGGCACCGACGGGATGCGGGTCGACGAAACCTATTACACCGCAGAGGAAATCACCGCCGACAGCTACTGGGGCCACCAGTGGGTCGGCGAAATGCCCGCGGCCATGCGGCTGTGACGCCCGACTCCGACGTGACGCCGGTCGCGGCGTCGAAGATCACCTCGTGGGACGCCGAGGCCGACGTCGTCATCGCCGGCTACGGGGTCGCCGGTGCGGCCGCGGCGGTGGAAGCGGCCCGGTCCGGCGCCGACGTCCTGGTGCTCGAGCGCACCGGCTCCTGGGGCGGGGCGGCGTCGATGGCCGGCGGCTTCATCTATCTCGGCGGCGGTACCCCGATCCAAACGGCTTGCGGTTTCCCCGATTCCGTCGACAACATGGCGGCATTCCTCAACGTCGCGATGGGCCCCGGCGCCGACGAGAACAGGATCGCCGACTACTGCGCGGGCAGCGTCGCCCACTTCGACTGGCTGGTCGGCTGCGGCGTGCCGTTCAAGGCGGAATTCTTCTCCGAGCCCGGCTGGGAACCGATGGGCGATCAGGGGCTGATGTACAGCGGCGGCGAAAACTCCTTTCCGTTCAACACCATCGCCACCCCCGCGCCGCGCGGGCACGTCCCGCAGATGCAGAACAAGAAGCAGGGCGAGGCCAGCGCCGGCTACATGCTGATGAAGCCCCTCGTCGAAACCGCCACTGCCGCAAGCGCACGCGCGCTGTACGACGTGCGGGTGCAGCGGCTGATCACCGAGTCCGACGGCCGAGTGGTCGGCATCCGGGCCCGCCGGTATGGCACCGAGATGAGCATCCGGGCGCGCAACGGCGTGGTGCTCGCGACGGGCAGCTTCGCCTACAACGACGCGATGGTGGCGCGCTACGCGCCGCGGATCGCCGGGCGCCCGGCCGCCTCGATCGAGCAGCATGACGGGCAGGCGATCCGGATGGCGCAGGCGCTCGGCGCCGATCTGGCGCACATGGACGCCACCGAGGTCGCGATCTTCATCGACCCGCAGCAGCTGGTGCGCGGAATCCTGGTCAACGGACGGGGCCAGCGCTACGTCGCCGAGGACACCTACCCGGGCCGGATCGGCCAGCTCACCCTCTATCAGCAGGACAACGTCGCCTATCTCATCATCGACGGCGACGCCCAGGAGGAGGCGATGGCCTCGTGGTCGCCGAAGTTCATGCTGCGCCCGGCGACCTGGGTGGCCGACACCGTCGCCGACCTGGAAGCCGAGATGGGGCTACCGCCGGGGACGCTGCAGGCGACCGTGGCCGCCTACAACGCGGGCGCCGCGCGCGGCGAGGATCCGCTGCTGCACAAGAAGCCGGAGTGGATCAAGCCGATCGGCTCCCCCGTCGGCGCGGTCGATCTGCGGGAGAACACCGGCGGTTTCACGCTGGGCGGGCTGGCCACCACGCTGGACGCCGAGGTGCTCCATGTCAGCGGCGCGCCCATCCCGGGCCTCTTCGCCGCCGGCCGGTGCACGGCCGGGCTGGCCGCCTGGGGCTACGCAAGCGGAGTCTCGCTGGGTGACGGCAGCTTCTACGGCCGGCGCGCCGGGCGCTCGGCCGCCAAAGGCTGAGTCTTCTGCGCCTGGCGGGCCGCGCGCTCGATACGTCCATGCAGCGCAGCCCAATACGGGCCGTCGACGTCGGGAAGGCCGGAGCGGCCCGGCTGTGACCCGGCTTGGTTGTCGACGAGTTCGCGAACGATGTCGGCGTGGCCCGCGTGGCGGGCGGTCTCGGCGAGCATGTGCACGAGGATTCGCCCGAGCGTCACCGAGCGCCGGTCTTCGGGCCAGCCGGGCGCGACACCGGGATGCTCGAGGTCAAGAGCCGCAATGGTGCGATCGGAGTGCGCACAGGCCCGCCGGTACAGATCGACGATGTCACCGCGGCTCTCGTCGGGCGCGGCCCACATGTCGACCGTGGGCTCCGCCGGGCCCTTCAGCCACAGCGGAGGACGCGGGAACGGCCGGGCAAACACGTCGCCGAAATAGCCGATCTCGCAGCCGGTCAGGTGTTTGACCAAGCCCAGGAGGTTGGTGCCGTGCGGGGTCATCGGTCTGCGGACGTCGTATTCGGACAGTCCGTCGAGCTTCCAGACCACGGCCGCACGGGCGTCGCGAAGCTGTCGATGCAAGTCGTCCTTGAGACCGATCACGGTGCGCTTCGGCCCGAGGGCGCGCGCGTGCGCACCTTGGTCAGCGCGGCGGTGGCGGCCGCGGCGGCGGAAATAGCACTGTTAATCGAGATTTCACCGCGCATGCCCGGCGCGGAGACCATGTCGCCGACCAGGAACACGCCGTCGCCGCGGTAGACGGCCGGCCGGTCGCGCCAGGTCTGGCCGGGCAGGTCCAGGGCGCCGGTGCGGCCCTTGGCGATGGCGGTGCGGTGAAAGGTGGTGCGCTCGCGCCAGTTCGGCAGCGCTTGGTCGGCGAGGCCTTCCAGTCGCCGGTGCGCGTCCGCGTGTGACTCGCCGGCGCGGACGGGCATCTGCAGTTGGTAGAGCGCCTCTTCGGCGGGCGCCACCGAATCGTCCTGCATGCTATAGCTCTCGTGGAAGCCGCCCTCGTCGAGATCGAAGATCAGATTGGTGTCCTTGCGGCCGGCCTTGACGGCGATGTCGAGCAGCGCGGCGTGTCCGCTTGTCCAACTGAGACTTTCGTCCCCCAGCAGGGAGCGCGCCGCGGCGATGTCGGTGGCCACGATGACCGGGCCGCCAGCGGGCAAGGTGTCGATGCGCGCCGCGGTCTGCACCGCGACGCCGAGTTCCTTCGCGCGGTCGGCCATCCTGTCGATGACGGTTTGCCAGCCGCCACGAACCCAGCGCACCGCGGGCGGGTTGGGGCCGAGGACCCGTTGGAACAGCGTCCACACAAACGCCGCCGAAAGTTGGCCGGTGTCAGCGTGATAGGTGACGACGCTGATCGCGTTGGCCATCTGGGTGGCCGTCTTTTCGCCCCACCGCCCGCTGGCCCAGGTGTGGAAGTCGACGTCGACGGGCGCGGTGAGCCATTTGCGCGATTGCGGGCGCAGCATCGGTAGCGGCGGCAGCGCACGGATGCGCCCGTCGGCGCGAAAGTGCAGCAGTGCGGCCATGGCGACCGGACCGGGCCACCCGAGGCGTTTGACGAAGCCGCGCTTTTTCAGCCACTTGTAGTGCGGACCATCGGCGTAGAACACGTGCGCACCGTCGTGGGCGACATAGGGCGGCGGTGTGGCACGGCCGCGGCCACCCAGGCGATCGTGCGCTTCGTAAAGCCGCACCGGGACACCGGCTTCCGCGCATGCGATGGCGGCGGTCAGGCCGCCGAGACCACCGCCGATCACGCTGATGTGGCTACCCATCGTTGTTCCTTTCTTCGGGGTTGGGCGTCGGATCCGACCACTGCAGTCGGGCAGCGATCATTTCCGCGGTGGAACGCAGGTATCGCTCCTCGTCGATGGCGGCCGGGTGTTCACCGCCGAACGTGTCGCGGATCAGCCAGTAATGCGCGACCGCGCTGAGCACCACGACGGCGGCGGCGTCCCAGTCGTGTGCGCCGTGGTCCGGCCCGGCCAGTTCGGCCAACCCGCGGGAGATCACCGACAGCACCTGCAGGTACTCGTTGCGGCGGAACACCTCGAGGACCTCCGGGGAGGCCGAGGTGTCGCGCAACAGGATCCGGGTGACGTCGCGGTTGTGGTCCAGCCGGCCCAACCCCACCCGGCAGAGCAGCACGAGCCTGTCGACCAGCCCGGCACCGGAGGCCACCTGGTCGAGCAATTCCAGTACCGAGAAGCCGGGCTCGAAGAACGGCGCCCACTGGTCGCGATCGGCGAGGGTCTCGCCGATGGCTTCGTAGAGCAGTTGGTCCTTGGAGCGAAAGTGCCGGTACAGCGCGCCCGAGCCCGGCGACAGCCCGGCGGCCTGTTCGATCTGGGCGATCGTGGTGGCCGCGAACCCGCGTTGCCCGAACAGGCGCAGCGCTTCGGTGATGATCCGCTGTCGCGACGTGACGGGCACAGCGCCTCCCAACAAGTAAGTGCTTACTTGCAGTAAAGCAGCGGCCGGCACCGGCCGCAAGACGCGGTGGTGGCTCAGGCGTGCGGCAGCCGGTCGAAAACGGCGAGGACCAGGACGTGGGTGGCGTTGATGAGTTGCGCCCGGCGGCGCCGGCGATCCTGCAGGAGCCAGAGCGTGGCGGCGGTGGTGATGGCGCCGATGATTTCCTCGGCGATGATGGCCCGCTGCGCCTTGGGCAGTGTGGTCTTGGTGAAGGCGGCGGCCGCCAGAGTCTCCACCGAGGCGGCGAATCGCTGGGTTTGCGCGGCCCAGGCGGCATCCACTGCCGGGCTTACGCCGAGGATCTCCAGCAGGGTGATCCGCGCCCGCCGCTGGTCGGCGTCGATGGCTTCGAAATAGCCTGTCAGCGCCGCCCGTAACTGAACGTCGAGGGTGTCCGCCGGCGCCTGGGCGACGGCGCTCACCATGGCCTGGTGTATTTCCTCGGCGCATCGCTGGTAGCAGGCGAGCAAAAGTGTCTCGCTGTCGGGAAACGATTCGTAGAAGTACCGCTTCGACAGCCCGGCGCTGGCGCAGACCTGGTCGACCGTCGCGGCGCGGTAGCCGACCGTGCCGAACACGTCGACGGCGGCCTCGATGAGGCGCGTGCGCCGCTGCTCGGCCCGTTGGCCGGGGGTGGCTCCTCGATACGTTCGCGACGGCTGCACTACCCGATATTGACACACGCGGGTTCCCGATTCGGGTTGTTGAGGTGCTCGTTCGCGGCATGGTCATCAGGCCGTGAGGACGGCCTTGATGGCGTTTCCGTGGCAGTGCTCGCGCAGGGCGCCCGGAGCGTCGTCGAACGAGGCGGTGAGGGTGGTGACCAGCTCGGGTCGCAGCTTTCCCGCGGCCATGAGTTCGAGCACCGAAGGCATGACGGCGCGGACGTGACTGCGACCGATGTGCAACGTCACGTTGCGCACGTAGCAGGCGGCCAAGGGCACGCTGGCGCGCCGGTGCAGCGACCAGACGCAGGTGCAGATGCCGTCGGGCGCGGTGTGACGAAGTACCTGTCGGAGCCCGCTCGGGGTGCCGGTGGCGTCGACGGTCAGCGCGGCGGTCGGCCACTCGCGGGGGTGCCGCGGATCCAGCGCATGGAAACCCAGTTGCTCGGCGCGATCGCGGACGGCCGCACGGCCGTCGACGATGTGAATTCTGCGCGCGCCCAACGCCTGAGCGATCAGTCCGGTACACAGCACCGCGCTGGAGGTCATCGGCTCACGGCTGCCCATGCGGCCCACGATGAGCGTCTCGGCGTCGGGATCGGCGGCCAGCAGGCCGGGTAGGTGTGGCGCGACTTGCCGGTAGGCGTCGCAGACGTTATCCCCCACCCCGGCCGCGGCGGCCGGCTCGACGCCGTCGGGCAAGGCCACGAGCATCGCATCGGCGAAGGGAACGGCCATCAGGTCGGCCAACGCGCCGCCCCAAAGGCCACCGGAGATGCCGAACCCGTACATCGACGCCGGGGGAACCGACAGGCAGCTGCCGGTGTGGCCACGCCGGCAGGCGGAACAGCGCCCGCAGCTGATCTGGAACGGCACCACCACCCGGTCGCCGATCCGAACGGAGGTCACCTCGTCCCCCACCTCGACCACTTCGGCCACGCATTCGTGGCCGAGGTGCAGCGGCAGCGGAAATGGGGTGCGGCCCAGCATCATTGCCCGGTCCACGTCGCAGGTCGCCACGGCGATCGGTCGCACGATCGCGGCCTGCGGGCCGGGCAGGGCGGGGCTGGGCAGCGACCGCCAGCGCAGCGCGCCGCCGGGGTAGGCGACGAGCCCGCGCATGCGTTGCCGGCTCGCCCGGCGGCGCCCGCCGCTCCCCCGGCCCAGTTGCTTGATCCGCATCTTGGTGTCGCGGTGCAGCGGCAGGCGCGCGGCCGACAGCGCGTCGGGACTCAGCAGCCTGGCGTAGTGGCCCAGCGCCGTGCGGGCCCGAACGAGATCGGTGTTCATCCTTGGTCCTCCAAGACCTGCGCCAGCCGTGTGCGCAATTGACGTTCCAGTGGCGGGGTCGACAGCAGCGGCTTCGCCCAGCGGGCCATCGCCACCCAGCGGGGCATGGCAACCCGGGCAGCCCGCCGCTGCACCGCGTCGGCGAGCTTTTCCCCACAGTCATCCGCCGACAGCGTCCGCCTGAGCGGACGCGGAAGTGTGGCCAGCATGGCGGCGAAGCCGGCAGAATCGGACATGGCACGCCGGAATAGTGGGGTGTCGACCCACGACATATGGGCCGAGCCGACATCGACGCCGCGCCAAGCCATCTCGAGTCGCAATGCGTTGGCGAACTGCTCCGCACCTGCCTTGCTCGCCGTGTATGCGGCCAGACCTGGAGCAGCGACGAAGGACGCAACCGACGCGACCACCAGTACGTACCCTTTTGCGCTGACGAGTGCGGGCAATGCGGCGCCGACGGTGTTGAACAGGCCGATGAGATTGATGTCGACGACTTGGCGGAACTGCGCCGGCTGCATGTCGAGCACCGGCGTCCAGGAACCCACGCCGGCGTTGGCCACGACGGCATCAAGGCGACCGAACTGCCGAATGCCGGCATCGACCGCCGTTCGCATGGCGTCGGGATCGCGAACATCGCCTTGCACAACCAGGCTTCGGCCGGGCCCGAATTCGCCTGCCAACGCTTGCAGTGCGGGCCCATCGACGTCCACGAGAAGAAGCCGTGCGCCACGGCGGTACAGCGCGCGCGCCGTGCTCGCGCCGATTCCGCTGCCGGCCCCGGTGACCAACACCGCCTTGTCGACAACCACGACGGGCCTCCTTCGGGAACGGAACGGTTCCAGTTTTGTATCAGGAACGGCGCCGTGTCAATATCTGCCAAACAGGTTGTTCGAACGCGGCTTTGCACCGCCATTCCGCATACGTGCGCGGAACGCGGTTGGCGTCCCGGCAGGACATGCATCCCACCGATTGGGCCATGCGCGCGTCGCACGGTTGATCGCCTCAGCCGCAGTGACGACAGTTGGTGGCGGCGGCGTTCAATCAATCAAACGTTCCGCCACTGGTTGTGCTCACCATGACGAAGGCGGCCTGCTGATGAGTGTTTTTCGCGTCGAAGCCGGCGACGGGGAGGCGGTACTGCTGCTGCATGGCTATCCCCAGAGCGCATCGTGCTGGCGTCACCAGATCCCGGCGTTGGCCCAAAGGCACCGCGTCGTCGCCGTCGACTGGCCGGGCTTCGGGCGCTCCGATCCGCCCGACACGCCCGCGACATATGAGAACGAGGTAGGACGGCTCGATTGTCTCGTCGATTCGCTGGGACTGCGGCAATTCAATCTGGTCGCTCACGACTACGGCGCGTTCCTCGGTTTGGGTTATGTGCTGCGCCACCCGCAAAAAGTCATGCGCCTGGCGGTGCTGAACTCACGCGCGCACAGCATCTTTCGACCGATGTTCTATCGTTTCCTGCTTCAACAACGCTGGGCCGTGACTCATGCTCCCGGCGTCGTGCGCAACCTTCCGCTACGGCGGCTGCATCACTTTGCGTTGCGCCCGTATCGCCGGCTCGGGTGCTTCGACGACGCCCTCGAAGCCGAGTATCTGGCATGGATGGACACGCCGCCCGGGCGGCAAACGTTCGTTGATTTTTTCCGTGATTACCGGGTGCCCGCGGTGCCCGAATTGGCCGCCGGGTTGGAGCGGATCCAATGTCCGACGGCGATCATCTGGGGCGACAGGGATCGCACTATTCCCTTTGCGACCGGCCGAGAACTTGCGGAGCGAATTCCGGCGGCGACCCTGACCCGCATTGCCGGCGCGGACCACTTCGTCATGGAGGAGCGGCCCGACGAAGTCACGGCAGCGCTACTGGACCTGCTGGCCCGCCCCTGCCGGGCATCCCGGGATCCGGCTGCGACGGACCTATGGTAGCCGCTTGCATTACATACATACTGCATGTATCTTCGGGCGTACGTCATGGATTGGACTTACAGCGCAACCGCGGCGGGGATGTCCACGGTCTAATGCGTTGCAGCCCAGGCTATTCCCGTATGCCAAAGGAGCAAAGTCATGGCACCTAGCACCCAGCGCCATAAGGTGATGTTCCCCAGCGCCGACGGCCAATGCGCCGCCTGGCACTACCCGGGCGAGAACGGGGCGTGCGTGGTCATGGCTGCCGGGCTGGCCGTCACCAAGGAACCCGGGACCGATCGTCTGGCCAAGCGCTTCCAAGACGCCGGCTACCACGTGCTCGCCTTCGATTACCGTTGCCTCGGCGAAAGCAGCGGCACGTCAAGGCAACTAGTGCGTTTCCGCGACCAGTTGGCCGACTACCACGCCGCCGTGGACTTCGCCGCAACGCTGCCGGGCGTGGACCGCGACAAGTTGGCCATATGGGGGTTCTCGGCTTCCGGCGGGCACGCACTCGTCATAGCCGCACGTCATCCCCGCGTTGCCGCAGCGATAGCGCACGCACCCGCGGTCGACGGCCTCCATGCCATGCGTAACGCGTTGCGGTACATGACACCTCAGGCGTTCACCAGGTTGATCAGCCGTGCCACTGTCGACACCGTCGGTGGAATGTTTGGGCGCCAGCCCCTGCTCGTTCCGCTGGCCGGTGAGCGCGGCGCCGTGGCGGCGTTGACCACACCGGATTCGCGAAACTACGTCCGAGCGCTCAACCCCGGAAACCGCTACCCCGAATGGCGCCAAGCGGTGGCCGCGCGGTCGGCGGTACGCATCGGCTTCTACCGGCCCGGCCGATACGCCAAGCACATTCGGTGTCCGCTGCTCGTTGTCGCCTATAGCGATGACGGCGTGGCTCCGCCCGGACCGGCAATCCATGTGGCGCAACGGGCCTCCCGCGGCCAGCTCGCCCTGTTACCCGGTGGTCACTACGCGGCATTTCTCGACGGCGAGGAGGAGGCCGTGCAGGCCATGCTCTCCTTCCTGGCCCGCGCGTTGTCGCGCCCCGGGCTTACGCGCGATGCGGCGCCCCGTTCCATTCCGCGAACGTAAGCCCGCTGCGACTTTCGGCCCGGGTTTCCGCGGTGGGCTTACGCTCGCGGGCTCGAGGTATGTGACGCGGACCACCTTCATGTGCTACAACTATATTCCTAATAGGTATATGCCAGCCAGGAGGCTCAGTGTCAGCGCCCGCCGAAACCCCCACCGCGGTCATCGACCGCATCACGCTTGTCCTGGACGCATTCGACGGACCCGGGCGCCTCACGCTGGCCCAGATCGTCCGGCGCACCGGCCTGCCCCGCTCGTCGGCGCACCGAATGCTCGAACGTCTGGTGCAGCTGCGCTGGCTGCGCCGCAGCGGCCGCGACTACGAGCTGGGCATGCGCCTGGTCGAGTTGGGCTCGCTCGCCGTGCATCAGGACCGCCTGGTGCGCGCAGCCGCCCCGCTGCTGGGTGAATTGCACCGCGCGACCGGGTTGGTCGTGCATTTGGCGGTCCTCGACGGACCCGACGTCGTCTACCTCGACAAGATCGGCGATTCGCCGCTGGCGCCAATCCCCACCCGGGTCGGCGGCCGCCAGCCCGCGCACTGCACCGCCGTCGGCAAGGCGATGCTGGCGTACCGCGAGGAGGACGCCCCGGTGGACTTGCGGGTCCGCAGCACCAAGTACTCGATCGCCACCGGCGCACAGCTGGCGGTCGAACTGTCCCGGGTGCGCGCGCACGGCGTCGCCTTCGAGCGCGAGGAATCTCAGCTCGGATTCGGTTGTGTGGCGGCGCCCATCGGCAATCCGGGTGAAGCCGTCGCGGCGGTGTCGGTGTGCGGTCCGATGAACCGGATGACGTTCGACCAGCGATTGATCGCCCCGGTCCGGATGACCGCGATGGGCATCTGGCGCCACGCCGAGGACGGCCCGCAGCGCGTCGCGCCCACCCTGCAACCCCTTCGTCCGCTGCGTCTCGCGCCGCGCCCCGCGTTGCAATACGCGTGAGGCTCGACCCGCAGATCGCCCCGATCATCGAGCAACTGGATAGTGGGTTCCCACCGGTTCACCAGATGAGCGGCGCCGAGGCCCGAGCGCTGATCCGGTCCAGGTTGGTGCCACCGGCGCGGCCCGAACCGGTCGCCGAGGTCACCGATCGCTCGATCGAGGGTCAGGGCGGCCCCATCCCCGTGCGCAGCTACCGGCCCGAGGCGGCGGGGCCACTGCCCGTCGTCGTGTATGCGCACGGCGGCGGGTTCGTGTTTTGCGACCTGGACAGCCACGACGACCTGTGCCGAAGCCTGGCCAATCTTGTTCCCGCCGTGGTGGTTTCGGTTGGCTATCGGTTGGCCCCGGAGAACACCTGGCCGGCGGCGGCCGAGGACGTGTACGCCGCGACGTGCTGGGCCTATGACAACGCCGCCGCGCTCGGATCCGATCCCGGGCGTCTGGTCGTGGGTGGCGACAGCGCCGGCGGCAATCTGGCCGCGGTGGCCACGGTCATCTCTCGCGACCGCGGCGGCCCGATGCCGGCAGCCCAGCTGCTGATCTACCCGGTGATCGCGGCCGATTTCGACACCGAGTCCTACCGGCTTTTCGGCCAGGGCTACTACAACCCGAAGCCGGCACTGCGGTGGTACTGGGATTGCTATGTGCCGTCGAGCGAAGACCGCGCGCATCCCTACGCCACACCGCTGAACGCCGACCTACGCGGACTACCGCCCGCCGTGCTGGTGGTCGCCGGCCACGACCCGCTGCGCGACGAAGGATTGGCCTTCGGCGCCGCGCTCGAGGCGGCCGGCGTCCCCACCCGGCAATTGCGGTACGAGGGCGGCATCCACGGGTTCATGACGATGCCGATGCTCGACCTCGCGCACCGGGCGCGCAACGAGGCCGCCGCAGCGCTGGCCGATCTGCTGCGGCGGTAACGCGCCGGCTTCGACGGTTGACCGGAGGTTCCCGGTGGTCGGGAGCCGGCCCCGCTGCGTCCCCCGGGTGTCATACGGTCGGCTCATGGCCGACGGCGAAGTCTTCGTGATCGACCGGGTAGTGACCCGGCCCGGATGCGCTCGCCGATTCGTCGACGCCTACCTCGCCGACTACGCCCCCGGCGCGCGGGCACGGGGGATGACGCTGCGCGACATCCTGGTGAGCCCGCCGATCTGGTTCGACGACGACGCCAACGTCATCACGGCGACCTGGACCCTGCCCAGCGCCCGGGCATGGTGGGAGATGACGTGGAAAGGCCGGCCGGATCCAACGCTGGGCGAATGGTGGTCGCGCATCGACGAATTGGTCACCGAGCGGTCCCGGACCTGCGCCGCGAGGGCCGACGACGTCGACGGGCTGTGCGATGTATAACCTCACGCGACTGATCGACGTCGCCGAGGCCGATCGCGACCGGATCCTCGAAGCGCTGCGCACGGCCGCCCGTGCGACGACGCCGCTGCGCTCGGTGGTGCAACCGACACTGCCCGGCTCGCGCAACGGAGGCGACATCCTGGTGCATCTGCGATTCGCGACCGAAGACCAATGTGACTGCGCAACAGAGGCTTTCGCTAGCGTGCTGGCCGATCCCGCGGTGGGTCGGGTCAACGGCGTCGACTACGGGGGCACGCCCACCCGCTGCGGCGAGCAGGGTGGCACGGTCTACCGGGCGCTGCTGCTGCGCGTGCAGCCGGACACACCCGATGCCACCCTCGCCCAATTCGAGCGCGAGCTGTCTTCGATGCCGCGCTATCTACCGGTGATCCGTGCCTGGCAGCTGAGCCGGGTATCCGCCTCGCACGGAGCGTCTTGCTGGACACACGTGTTCGAGCAGGAGTTCGCCGACGTCGAGGCGGTGATGGGTCCTTACCTGATGCACCCTGTGCACTGGGCGGTGGTGGACCGCTGGTTCGACCCCGAGACCACCGACGTGATCGTCCGGGACCGGGTTTGTCACAGCTTCTGCCCCATCGCCGACCCGATTCTGATCTAGACCCCGGCGGGAAGGATGTTCGGATTGGCGGTCGCCGGCGGCTCTAACGGCGGCAACACCTGCGCGCCGTCCAGGCTGTGCACCGGTAGCCGCTGCGACCAGGGATAGTGCAGGCTGAACGCGACCAACCCCGTGCGGGTCGCGGCGGGCAAGTGGCACATCGCCAGCACGGTCTCGGCCAAATACTCGACCGGTTCGGTAGGGAACGAATCCGGGATCAGTTGCGCGGCACCGGGTGTGCGGACCGCCGTCGACGGTCCGACGCAATTCACGGCGATGTTGGCGTCCAGCAGCTCGGCGGCCACCCCCTGGGTGAACCGGTGCAGGGCGGCCTTCATCGAGGCGTAGACGACGTCACCAGACGTCTTGTTGTATTCCCGGTACGGCCGCACCGGGGCCACGCCGGTGACCGACCCGATGTTGACGACCCAGCCCGCTCCAAGCTTACGCATCTGCGGCACAACCGATTTCGTCAGTGCGAACGGAATGCGAAGGTAGTGGTCGACGGTGCGATCGAACGTTTCCAAGCTCATCTCCTCGACCACCGCATAGTCGGCGAAACCGGCGTTGTTGACCAGGATGTCGATGCGACCCGTGCGGTCCAGAACCGCATCGACCAAACCGTCACGCTGCCCGGCGTCCTCGAGGTCGGCCGCGACGGCAAACGCCGAGCCGCCGGCGGCCTCGATTGCCGCCACCGTTTCACCGATGGTGCCGGGCAGGGCGGTGGTGGAGGCGGCCCGGGTCGAGGGCGACGGCGAGTGCGATCGTGCGGTCACCGCCACCGTGGCACCCTCGGCGGCGAGGCGCTGTGCGATCGCGCGGCCTATACCGCGGCTACTGCCGGTCACCAAAGCCGTTTTGCCACAGAGCAAACCACTCATCGCAGCTCGAGATCCGCTTCGATCGGCGCACGGTGGTCGCGCCAGAAGTCGACGAGGCGGTATGGGAAGGCGGTCACGATCCGGCCTCCACCCGAGCGATAGTAGGTGTGCGCCGACGGGGTGTGGCACCACACGGTGCCCGCCATGGCCGCATCGACGCTCGCGACGTAGCTCTCGTAGGCGCGCCGCGTCACCTCCACGGCGGAGGCCTGCCGCAGCGCCATCAACTGCAGGCATTCCATCACGTAATGCACCATCACCTCGACACCGAAGTTGTGGCCGGCGCCGTGTCCCGGGCTGTAGTTAGGGGCAGACGAGATGAACAAATTCGGGAATCCGGGCACCATCCCGCCCCGATAGGCCCGGGGGGCGTTGCCCCACTCGTCGGTCAGCTTTTTGCCCTCGCGGCCCCGGATATCCACGGTGGAAAGGAAATCCAGGTGGTAGCCGGTGGCGTAGACGATGACGTCCAGGTCGAGTTGCCGACCGTCGGCCGTGACGATTCCGGCCTCGTTGACCCGGGCCGGTTCGCCGGCCTCGACGTCCACGTGCTCGCGGGCCAGCGCCGCGTAGTAGCCGCCGGGATCGCGGATGATCCGTTTGCCGTAGGGGGCGAAGTCGGGCGTGACCTTGCGGGCGAGGTCGCTGTCCGCGCCGAACACGCGATCGATGTAATCCAGACACATCTGCAGCAACACGTCGTTGGCCGGCGAAATCGACAGGTGTTCGGCCGCCCACTGCGGATCATGCAGGATGACCGGATAGTTGTTGTCCGATGTTCCCCAGTAGGACTTGAGCCGAATCCAGTTGGCGTAGTACGGCAGTCGGGTGCACAGCCAGCGCTGGTGGGCGGGGACGTCGTCGGAGGCCCGCCGCCGCGGTGCGACCCAGTGCGGCTGGCGTTGGAACACCGTCAGGTGCGCGACCCGGTCCACGCAGGCATCGACGATCTGGACCGCGGTGCAACCGGCTCCGATGATCGCGACCCGCTTACCCGCGAGATCCAGCGCCGGGTCCCACTGCGCGGAATGGATGGAGACCCCCGAAAACGTCTCGCGCCCAGCCAGATCCGGCCAGCGCGGCCGATTGAGATAGCCGGCGGCCGGAATCACCACGTTCGCATAATCGACGTCGCGTGTTCCGTCCGGGCCGACGGAGTGAATCTGCCATTGCCGTCGTCGCTCCTCCCACCGCAACGCTTCGACCACGGTGCCGAATCGGATGTGCTTGCGCAGGTCGTTCTTGTTCGCCACCGATACCAGGTAGGCCTGATATTCCGCACCCTGCGGGTAATAGCTCGACCAGTCGCCGTTGATGTCGCGCGACAGCGAGTAATACGCCGAGGGCGTATCCACCCCGATTCCGGGATACCTGGTGGTGTACCAGGTGCCGCCCACCTCGTCGTTTCGCTCGATGATCTGGTACTCGATGCCGGCGTCCGCGCAGGCGAGCGCCGCGGTGATACCGGCGATGCCCGCGCCGATGATGACGACCCGGAAACCCGCCGGAAGTTTCGCGGTGCGCGGCAGTACCGGTTGGGAGGGCTGGAATCCGCTCTGCTCGAGGAGCAGTCCGAGATACTCCGGGCCGACTTCTCCGCCCAGCGCGATGGGCGCCACGCGAGCGAACAGGTCGAGGTCGTCGGCGGGTAGCGCGCCCGCTCGGCGCGGTGCCCCCAGTGCGGTGACGATCTCGTCGATGAGCCGAGCGGCCGTCTCCGGATCGGTGGCGCCCGCCTGCTCCGGCGGGTTGGGCACATGGGTGATTTTCGGCCCGAACCGAGCGGCGACGGTCGGGTCCCCGGTCAGCTGCGCCAACACGGCGACGAGCACCCCTGGATCGGCCTGACGCAGGTTGGCCCGCAACTCGCCGACGTCGTGGGGATCGGAGCCCGCCAATCCGGCGTTCTCGGTCGTGACGGGGACACCAGTGCTCATGCCAGCGAGTATCGGTGCGGTCCAGCCCGCTTGGGAGGCCCCTGCCTACTCAGCGGGACGTGGACGACCCGGTTGCGGGCGTTGACGCTTACCGTGACCGGCATGCAGTCCGATGACCTCGACGTCATGATCGAACGGGCACGTAGCCACGGCCTCGGCGATATTCCCCGGCGATCGGCCCGCCGGCACCCGCACAAGATCGCGATCATCGACGACGACGTCGTGCTGACCTTCGCCGAATTCGACGGCCTGGTGGACCGGACCGCGGCGGCGTTGCACGACAGCGGTTTTGGGCCCGGGAGCCGATTAGGCCTCTTGTCCCGCAACTGCTGGCAGTACGCCGTGCTGGCGTTCGCGACGGCGCGCGCGGGAGTGGTCTTGGTCCCGATCAACTTCATGCTGACCGCCGAGGAGATCGCCTACATCCTCGAGCACAGTCGGGTCGGCGGCTTGGTCGTCGAAGCAGATCTGACGCCGACCGCCGAACAGGCGATCCGGCGCGGCGGAGTGGTCAGGGCCCGAGTCGCGCTGCTACCAAAGGGACACGAGGGCGTGCCCGGGTGGGCGGACTTCGCCCAGTGGCTGACGACCGACGCACCGGTCCCGAACCCGCACATCGACGACGACCAGCCCGTGCGGCTGATGTACACCAGCGGCACCGAATCGCGCCCCAAGGCCGCCATCCACACCAGCCGCAGCCTGATGTGGCAGTACGTCAGCACGATCGTCGCCGGCGAAATGTCGCACGACGACGTCGAAATCCATTCGCTGCCGCTGTATCACTGTGCTCAGCTGGACAACTTCCTGGCCACGGATGTCTACCTGGGCGCGACCAGCATCATCCTGCCGCGCCCCGATCCCGAAGCGGTGCTGCGCACGATCGAGCGCTACCGCGTCACCAACTATTTCGCTCCCCCGACCGTGTGGATCTCGCTGCTGCGCTCACCGGTCTTCGACCGGGTGGACCTGTCCAGCCTGCGCAAGGGCTACTACGGCGCCTCGGCGATGCCCGCGGAAATCCTGCGCGAGATCCGCGAGCGGCTGCCCAACCTGCGGCTGTGGAACTTCTACGGCCAGACCGAGATGGCCCCGCTGGCCTGCGCTTTGGGTCCCGACGAGCAGGATGCCCACGGCGGATCGGCCGGTCGGCCGGTGCTCAACGTGGAAACGGTGATCCTCGACGACGACGACAACCCCCTCCCCGCCGGGGTGGTCGGCGAGATCGCCCACCGCAGCCCGCATTTGACGTCGGGCTACCTCAACGACCCGGAACGCACCGCGGCGGCGTTCAAGGGCGGCTGGTTCCACTCCGGTGACCTCGGCTACTACGACGAACACGGACTGCTGCACGTCGTCGACCGCAAGAAGGACATGATCAAGACCGGTGGCGAGAACGTGGCCAGCCGCGAGGTCGAGGAAGTTTTGTACCGCCACAACGGAGTCCACGAGGTCGCCGTGTTCGGCCTGCCCCACCCGGTGTGGGTGGAGGCGGTGGCGGCCGCCGTCGTTCCGCGCGACGGCACCACCCTCACCGAGGACGAACTGTTGTCTCACTGTCGCGCCCACCTGGCCGGATTCAAGGCACCCAAACGTGTCTTCTTGGTGGATGCGCTGCCCAAGAACCCCAGCGGAAAACTGCTCAAACGGCTGCTGCGGGAGCGCTTCGGTGTCGAGCAGCACGCGTTCAGTTGATCTCGAAGCAGCGCTGCTCACTACAGTTGCCCACATGAGCTCACCTCTGCCGCGTCTGGTGCCACCCGCCAGCACCGACGCCGCTACGACCGAAGAGTTGCGCGACGAGGTGCGCGACTTCCTCGCCGATCAACTGGCGGCGGGCGCGTTCACCCCGTCGGTCGATGCCTGGCTGACGGGGTGGGACGAGACCTTCACCGCCGCGCTCGCCGGGCGTGGCTGGCTGGGCATGACGGTGCCGCCCGAATACGGCGGCCACGGGCGCTCTTTCATCGAGCGATTCGTCGTCACCGGGGAACTGCTCGCGGCGGGCGCGCCGGTGGCCGCGCACTGGATCGCCGACCGCCAGATCGTGCCCTCGCTGCTCAAATACGGCACCGAAGAACAGAAGCGAAAGTTCCTGCCCCGCATCGTGCGCGGCGAGTGCTACTTCGCCATCGGGATGAGTGAGCCGGACTCGGGCTCCGATCTGGCCAGCGTGCGCACCCGCGCGACCCGCGTCGACGGCGGCTGGTCACTGACCGGCACGAAGGTCTGGACTTCGGGCGCCCACCTCGCGCACGCGTTCATCGTGCTGGCACGCACCGCGCCGGTGGACCCGGCGCATCGGCACGCCGGACTGAGCCAGTTCATCGTCGACCTGCGCGAGCCCGGCATCGAGATCCGGCCGATCGTATCGATGAACGGCGCCCACCACTTCAACGAAGTCGTCCTGGATTCGGCGTTCGTCCCCGACGCCATGGTGTTCGGTGAGATCGGCAACGGCTGGCAGCAGGTGACCTCCGAGCTCGCCTTCGAACGCAGCGGACCCGAGCGGTTCCTTTCCACGTTTGTCCTGCTGGCGGCCTGCGCGGATCGCATGGCGGCCAACACCATTCCCCGCGATCCGGACCTGGGGCGACTGGTGGCGCGCGTTGCCGGCCTGCATCAGATGTCCACCGCGGTGGCCGGTGCGCTGGAACGACACGAGCCCGCGGACCTACCCGCCGCCGTGGTCAAGGTGCTGGGCACCGTCACCGAAGGCGACATCGCGGAATTCGCGGATTCGCTGGACTCCCCCGATCCGCTGTACGCCCACCTGGCACGCCAGTCCGTGGATCAGCGGCCCGGCTTCACGCTGCGCGGCGGCACCAACGAGATCCTGCGCGGCGTCATCGCGCGCGGATTGGGCATGCGATGAGCGCCGGGCCGCCGGTCGACGGGGCACTCGTCGACATGATGCGCGCGGTCTTCGCCGGTCATCGTGACAAGCATCCGCCCACCACACCGATCCGGCGGGATCCGGACCTGTGGCGGCACCTCGACGAGCTCGGCCTGGTGCGCCTGACCGGTCCTGAGCAGCGCGGCGGCAGCGGGGCCGGCTGGTATGAAGCGGCCGAACTCCTGGCCGCGGCGGTTGAGCACGGTGTCCGAATCCCGTTGGCAGAACACGATTTATTAGCATGCTGGCTGCTGGAAACCAGCGGAATACCCACCGACGGCGCGGTTCGGACCGTGTGTGTGCTCGACAACCAGGGCGGCGCGACCGAGGTGCCGTGGGCCGCCTCGGCCGACCGGATCGTGGTCGTCTGGCGAGCCGAGGGTGGACGCCACGTCGCCGACGTCGCCGCCGGCCGACTCACGATCACCCCGGGCACCAACCTGATCGGCGAGCCTCGCGACACGGTGGTCGCCGACCCGGCGAGCCTGCAAGGCGTCCCCGTCACCGCGGCCGCGCTCACCCAGCTGCGGCTGAAAGGCGCCCTGGTGCGGTCCATCCAAGTCAGTGCCGCCTTGGACCGGATCCTGCAGATGTGCGTCGAGCACGTGAGGGCACGGGTCCAGTTCGGCCGCCCCCTGTCCAAATTCCAGGCCGTGCAGAACCTCATCGCCGATATCGCCGCGGAGGCCGCGCTCGCCCGAGCGGCGACCGAGGCCGCGCTGCACGCCGCGGTCGTCGGTGCATGGTCGACACCCGACCTGAATTTCCTTGTCGCCGCGGCGCGGTCGTGCGCCGGCCACGCGACGTCGGTGGTGGTGCGCAACGCCCACCAGGTACACGGTGCGATCGGCACCACCCGTGAGCACCGCCTGCACGAATTCACCCGGGCGGCGCTGGCCTGGCGTTCGGAGTTCGGCTCGCTGCGGTATTGGGACGAACAGGTCACCGACGCCGCGCTGTACGCGAGCGCCGGTGACCTGTGGGGCCTCATCACCGGCTGAACCCCACACCGTGTTCCACTGACCGGGCATCCGAGGTGTCGGCGAGGGCATCCCGGAGTTGACTGACGCCATGAGCAACGACATCACGCTGCCGGAATTGCAGGAGTTCATCGCGTCCTTCTGGTACCACTACGACGAGGCCGACTACGACGCGCTGGCGGCGAGCTACGCCGAGGACGTGCGCTACCTGACCCGAAGCGATTCCGGCGCAAGCCCTTTCGAAGAACTGATGTCACCGGAGCTCACCGGTCGCGACGCGGTGCTGGAATGGCTGTCGGAGCACCGCAAGCAGAGCCCGTACCCGTTGCGCCACCACGCCACCAACCTGCACCGCACCGGCTCTGACGGGGATGTCACCCGCGCCCGGTTCTACATCTTCGTCAACCAGATCGCCGACTTCGTGCCGTTCGCGGTGTCCAGCGGGGTGGTCAACGTCGGCGTCCGGCGCGGCGCCGACGGGCTTCAGTTCAGCGAGATGGACGTGATTCTGGACGCCACCAACTCGGTGCTCCTCGCGGAACTGCACGCCGAAAGCCGCACCGGCTCATAGCAATGAACGCACAGCAGGCCTTCGGGGGCGGAATCGCGGTGATCACCGGCGCCGGATCCGGTATCGGCGCCGGCCTGGCCCGGTACGCCCGCCGGCTGGGCATGACGGTGGTGCTGGCCGACATCGACGGGAACGCCGTCGCCGCGCTGCGCGACGAACTGTCCGCGGGAGGTGGCGCGGCCCACGACGTCATCTGCGACGTGCGCGATCCCGGCGCCGTGCAGGACCTCGCCGACCGCACCTATCGCGACGTCGGTCCGGTGCGCCTGCTGGTGAACAACGCGGGCATCGAACAGTTCGGCTACCTGTGGGACACCCCGGTGACCCACTGGCAGCGCGTGATGGACGTCAACGTCAGCGGTGTCTTCTACGGCGTGCGCGCGTTTCTGCCCAAGATGATGGCCACCGACGAGCAGGCCTGGGTGTGGAACATCGCATCGGTGGGCGCGGTGGTGGCGATGCCGCTGCAGGCGCCCTACATCGTGAGCAAGCACGCGGTGCTGTCCTTGACCGAGTGCCTGCATCTCGAGGTGCAGGCCACCGGACACGACCATCACATTCAGGTCCAGGCCGTGCTGCCCGGGCCGGTGCGCTCCAACATCTTCGAGTCCGCCGGCGGCGTCGATCCGGGGGCGGCCAGTGACGCGGCCGCCGCCGAAACCCACCGGTCGAGCATGCTCGGCATCAAGGCCGCGTCCATGGATCCGCTGGAGGCCGCCGAGGCGATCTTTCGGCAATCCGCGCAGGGCCGGTTCTATCTGCACACCCATCCGGACAGCGTCGGTGCGGCGATGGCCGAGCGGGCCAACGTACTTTCCGCGCAACGGCCCCCACGACTGCGAACCGAGACGCGGTTCAGCACCGAGGCGCCCTGACGTGACGACGACATGACCTGCTATGCGCTGGATCCCGACGCGGCCGCCCGGGTCGCCTCGTTCGGCGAGATCGCTTCGATGCGGCAACGGGGTCTGGCGGCGGTGCGTGCCGGGCTGGAGTCCGCGCCGCTGCCCGAGACGATGCCCGAGATGGCCGGCGTCACCGAGACGCTCGCGCCGGACGCCGCCGGTGGCATCCCGGTCCGGATCTACCGTCCCACAACGGATTCCGACGCGCCGGTCTTGGTGTATCTGCACGGGGGCGGACTGGTGATGGGATCCAACCACTCGTTCGAGCCGCTGGCGCGTGAGCTCGGCGCGGCGTCAGCGGCCACCGTCGTGGCCGTGGACTACCGGCTGGCCCCGGAGGCAGCGCCGCCCGCGCAGTTCGACGACGCCTACGCCGCCACCGAGTGGGTGTCGCGCAACGCCGGCGAATTGCGCGTCGACGCCGACCGGCTCGCGGTGATCGGCGACAGTGCCGGTGGCTCGCTCGCGGCGGCGGTCGCCTTGGCCGCGCGCGATCGCCACGGACCGCCCATCTGCGCGCAGGCGCTGCTGTATCCCGGCTTGGACCGCGACATGACCGTTGCCTCAGTCACTTCGATGCCCGACGCGCCGCTGCTCACCCGCGACGACATCGACTACATGCACGAGCTGGTCGACGCCGGTGCCGGGCCGCCCACCGACCCGTATCTGGTCCCGGCGTATGCGGCCGACCTCTCGGGCCTACCGCCGGCGATCGTGGTCACCGGAGGCTGCGACCCCATCCGGGACTGGGGTGAGCGCTACGCGGACCGGCTCCGCGACGCCGGCGTGCAGACCACCGTCACTCGTTATCCCGGCATGTACCACGGCTTTCTGATGCGCTCGGACGCGACCGCGCGGGGCCGGCTGGCCGTCGCGGAGATCGGAGCGCTGCTGCGGGCCAAGTTCGCGAATCCGCTTCGGTTTGACGTCCCGATCACCGGACAGCGGTCCGCCGCATCGCGATAGCGCTGCGCACAATCAACCGACCCTGACCGTAAAGGAGACAGCTGATGCTCACCGACGAGCGCCGGATGGAGCTTTCCGACGTGTTGCGGCCGGCGGCGCCGCCCCGCGAGATCGACAACGTGTACACCGACGACCAGCGTGAGCGCCTACTCGACGTGGTGCGCACCGAAGGCCCCTGGCGACTGATCATCGCCCAGCACTTCGCGTCGGCCGACGAGTTGATGGCGACGATGAGCGGCATGTTTCCCGAAGGGTTCACCCCCTCGCTCGATTTGTTCCTGACGCCGACGTTCCGCGGTTACCTCGCCAACTACGGCGCGGTGCTCTACCCGCAACTGCACGACTGCTTCTACAACGAGCGGTTCCTGGAGATGGCCAAGAGCTACTGGAACGCCGAATACGCCAAGCCACAGTTGATGCTGTTCAACATCAATGGCCCGTGCGCCAACCGCGATCCCGGCCACCTGGATTCGCCGAGCTTCCGCGGCGTGCGCCACGAAAACGCCCCGACATGGCTGACCAGCGTCATGGGTAAGTCGGGTCTGTTCGGCGACTACCTGATCAAGATGGCACAGGTCATCACCTGGTTCTCCCTCGACGCCGGCAGCGGCTTCACGTACTGGCCGCACGGACCGCTCAAAGCGCCGCAACGCATCCTGCCCCCGATCAACAACCGCGGCGTGGTGGTGCAAAACGAGATGATGGTGCACCGTGGTGAGGCGAATGGCCCTCTGGATCAACAGGTTCCGGCAGGCCTGGGCTTCGACACCGTGTTCGCCGGGGACCCCGCCAGCCGCGAGCATTGGTTGCTGAAGAACGGCGCGGACGTGATCGCCCGGCATCACACCGACGAACTCCGGTTCCTGGTGCACTGGTCGGCCGAAGTGTTCGCCGACTACGACGAGCTGAAAAAGAACATGGACGGTTCGGATGACCTGACCGTCGCGAAGGCCATCGACATCATGGTCGACGACCTCAAGACCAAGGGCGTCACGCTCGACATCCCCAGCGAACCGCTGCACGATCCGGCGTTCATCAGCGCGCTCAACGCCGCCTACGACCTGGGCGGCCCTGCCGTGTACCCGGAGGACGCCCCGGTCAGCGCCTTCCAGCCGGCATGACGAAAAGGGCCGCACTGATGGATCGTTTCGCCGATCGGCGGGTCATCGTCACGGGCGCCGGCTCCGGCATCGGGCAGGCCACGGTGGCGCGCCTGCTCGACGAGGGGGCCACCGTCGTGGCCTACGACATCGCCGCGGACGGGTTGACCCGCACGGCGGCGGCCGCCGACGACGCGGGCAGCGGCAATCGCCTCACCACCGCCGTTCTGGACATCTCGGTCGAGGAGGACGTCATCGCCGCCGTCGATACCGCGGTGGCCGACTTGGGCGGCCTCGAGGTACTGGTGAATGTCGCTGCCGTGCAGACCTGTTCGCACACTCATGAGACCACCCTGGCCGATTGGAACCGGACGCTGGCGGTCAATCTGACCGGCACGTTCCTGATGACCCGTCAGGCGCTACCGGCGCTGCTTGAATCCGGGCGCGGCGTGGTGGTGAACTTCACCTCCACCGCGGCATCGTTCGCCCATCCCTACATGGCCGCCTACGCCGCCAGCAAGGGCGGCATCCTGAGTTTCACGCACTCGCTGGCGCTGGAGTACTCCAAGCGGGGGCTGCGCGCGGTCAACATCCAACCGGGCGGCGTCTCGACGGCACTGGCCAACAGCACGCTGGACAAGATGCCCCAGGGGTATGACCTCGGCCTGTGGGCCAAGCAAACTCCGCTGCTGCACGGCAAAGACAGCGAAATACTCGGCGACGCAAGCGCGGTGGCGTCGGTGATCGCGATGGTGGCCTCCGACGACGGTGCGTTCATCACCGGCACGGAGATTCGCGTCGACGGCGGCGCGCACGCCTGACATGGTTGCTGATCGATTGCAGGACCTATGCGACGAGCGCGACGTGCAACGCGCGCTGATCCGGTTCGCCCGGGCCATGGACGACCGCGATTGGGCGGTCATGGCCGAAATCCTCGCCGAGGATGCGCAAGGGGATCTCGGGACGGGACGGCTACAAGGACGCGCGGCGATCATCGGATTGATTCGCGAGTTCCTCGACAAGTGCGGGCCCACCCAACATTTCTTGGGCAACGTCATCGTCGACGTCACAGGAGACACCGCGGCCAGTCGCGCCTATGTCCGCGATGTGCACCTGGACGCGACGGCTGATTCGACGACGCGGTTCTACACCATCGGCGACTACCACGACACGTGGCGGCGCCGCCCGGACGGATCGTGGTGTTTGACGAAACGGATCAAGGCCAACCGCGCTTACGTCGGAACACTCGACGTGTTCGGTGCGTGACGGCCGCCGCCGACACTCAGGCGTCGACGATCGCCAATTCTCCCGTAGCCACCGCGAACTGGATCGACTCCCGCAGCGCGTCACAGGCCAGGAACGGCCCGCGGTGATGGCCGGCCAGGCGGTCGGCGTCGCGGCGCTCGGTGCAGCGCGCCGAAGCACCCGCGTCCCACTGCACGCTGGTCTGGTTCCAGCTGCTCTTGCGGGCCAGCACCCGCGCACCGCAGTTGCGGCACGTCACCGGCGCCATCGGCATCTGGTCGAGTCGATTGTCCTCGCGCAGAGACGGTTCCGCAGACATCAGGCCTGGGCCGCCATGTTGGCCTCGACCTCTTTCATCCACGCCTCGTAGGGGCGGGTGGTGTCGAGCTCGAACTCGAAGCGGTCCACCATGTCTGGCTGCACGTCGGCGGCGTCGACGTAGAACTGCTGATACCAGCGGCGCAGCTGATAGACCGGACCGTCCTCTTCGACCAGCAGCGGGTTGTCGATGCGGGCCTTGTGCCGCCAGATCTCGACGTCCTGCTCGAAGCCGAGCTTGACGTAGTCGCCAAGGGTGATCGCGGTCTGCATGGCCTGATCGTCGGGCAGCGTGTCCGACTTCTTGACGATGATGCCGTATTGCAGCACAAAGGAATTCGAGTCGATCGGGTAGTGGCAGTTGATGAGGATGGTCTTGGCGTCGCCATGCTCGTAGTGATAGGTCAGGTCGTCGATCATGAACGAGGGGCCGTAGTAGGACGCCACGGACGTCGTGCCCAGCATCTGCGATCCGGTGCCACCCATGTCGGGCCGGCTTCCGCCGTTCATGTACTGCGTGGCCACATGGCCCTCGAAGATGTTCTTGAAGTACGTCGGCAACGAGCCGTGAATGTAGAAGAAATGCGCCATATCGACGACGTTGTCGATGATCTCGCGGCAATTGCTCCCCACCACCGTGGTGTACCAGTGCCAGTCGGTCCACTGGTCGCTGGTGGCGCCCTCGATGCGCGGGATCGTCACCTCCGGCGGCGGCGGTTTGCGCTCCGGGTCGTTCCAGACGAACAACATGCCGTCCTGCTCCAGCGTGGTCCAGGCTTGCGTGCGGGCCAGTTTCGGGGTGCGCCGGCTGTAGGGCACCTGCTTGCAGCGCCCGTCGCCGCCCCACCGCCAGTCGTGGAACGGGCAGGCGATCTCGTCGCCCTTGACCTCGCCCTGGGACAGGTCGCCGCCCATGTGCCGGCAGTAGCTGTCGAGCACGTTGATGGCGCCGTCTGCGCTGCGGAAGACGACGAGTTTTTGCCCGAAGGCGTTGATCGCGTGGGGCTTGCCGTCCCCGAAATCCCTCAGCAGGCCCAGGCAGTGCCAGCCGCGGGCGAACCGCGTCGGGGCGGCCTGCGCTTCGATCAGGCGGACTTCGTCGGCCTCGGTTTGCGACGTCATAGGGCTGATTAAACTCGCCGCGGCCCGCCCGCGGGACCCCTTGTTCCACTGATCAGGATGGCTCGGCCCGCCGGGCGAGGTTGCGACCTACCGTTGCGGGCGTGAGGACGCACAGCGCGACGATTCCCGCCGGGCTTCCCGTGGCCGACACCTGCGTCGACCTGCTCGTCGTCGGCTCCGGCACGGGCATGGCCGCGGCGCTGGCAGCCCACGAATTGGGGCTGTCGGTGCTGATCGTGGAGAAATCCACGCACGTGGGCGGCTCGACCGCCCGTTCGGGTGGCGCGCTGTGGCTGCCGGCCAGCCCGGTGCTGACGCAGGCGAACGCCGGTGACACCGCCGAGCGCGCCGGCGCCTACCTGGACGCGGTGGTCGCGGGGTCCGCGCCCCCGCAGCGGTCCGCCGCGTTCGTCGAGCACGTGGCGGCGACCGTGGACATGCTGCGCCGCACCACTCCGCTGCGGCTGTTCTGGGCCCGCGACTATTCCGACTACCACCCCGAGGAACCGGGCGGCAGCGCCGCCGGCCGCACGTGCGAATGCCGCCCCTTCGACACCTCGCAGCTCGGCGACTACCGCACCCGGCTGGAGCCCGGCCTGATGGAGGTCACCGTCCCGATGCCGACGACGGGCGCCGACTACCGCTGGATGAACCTGGTGGCCCGCATGCCGCGCAAGGGAATTCCCACCTACGGCAAGCGACTGGCGCAGGGCGTGGGCGGCCGCCTGCTGGGCCGGCGCTACGCCGCGGGCGGACAGGGCCTGATGGCCGGGTTGTTCACCGGGGTGCTGCGCGCCGGCATCCCGGTGTGGACCGGCACCGCGCTGGCGCGCCTCGCCCGCGAGGGCGACCGCGTGACCGGCGCCGTCGTCGAGCATGACGGGCGCGAGGTGACGATCACCGCGCGGCGCGGCGTGGTGCTGGCGACCGGCGGTTTCGACCACAGCATGGACATGCGCTGGAAATTCCAATCGGAATCGTTGGGCGCCAACCTCAGCCTCGGCGCCGCCGCCAACACCGGCGACGGGATCCGCGCGGGACAGGAAATCGGCGCCGGCATCGACCTGATGGACCAAGCGTGGTGGTTCCCCGCCGTCGCGCCGCTGCCCGGCAAGGCGCCGGCGGTGATGCTGGCCGAGCGATCGCTGCCGGGCTGCCTGATCGTGGATCAGCGTGGGCGCCGGTTCGCCAACGAGGCGACGGACTACATGTCGTTCGGGCAGCGATTGCTGCAGCTGGAGCGCTCGGGCAGCCCGGTGGAGGCGATGTGGATCGTCTTCGACCAGCAATACCGCAACAGTTACGTCTTTGGCGCCGAACTCTTTCCGCGGATGCGCATCCCGCAGACGTGGTATGACGCCGGCATCGCGGTGCGCGCGGACAACCTCACCGACCTGGGCGCCCGGATGGGTGTTGAGGTGTCGGAGTTCTTTGCGACCATGACCCGCTTCAACCAAAACGCCGCTGCCGGTGCGGATCCCGACTTCGGCCGCGGTCGCAGCGCCTACGACCGCTACTACGGCGACCCGACCGTGAAGCCGAACCCGAACCTGCGGCCGTTGGTCAACGGCCCGTTCTACGCGGCGAAGATGGTGCTGTCCGATCTGGGCACCTGCGGTGGACTGAAGACCGATGAGCGGGCGCGGGTAGTGCGCGAGGACGGCGCGGCGATCGCCGGGTTGTATGCCATCGGCAATACCGCCGCCAACGCGTTCGGCACGACGTACCCGGGCGCCGGCGCGACGATCGCGCAGGGGCTGGTGTATGGCTACATCGCAGCCAGGGAGGCGGCCAGGGCGGCAGGTGGCCACCAGGTCTAGTCGCATCGTGTGCGGCGGTCATTCCGACCCCGGGCTGGCGTCCTCGTCGTCGTCTCCGTCGCGCAGGAGCTTTTCGGGGTGGTGGAAGGAGTTGGTGCGGGGTTGGCCGGTGTCGAGGTGTGGGGGTGGTTTCCATTGGGTGTCGCCGTGGGTGTTTTTGCGGGTGG
>NZ_LZKV01000201.1:0-22964 GCF_001672995.1 Mycobacterium sp. 1482292.6
GCGGTACTTCTCCCTTGACGACGACCGGTTCAGCGATCTGCTGCTGGCGGTGAACGAGGCGATCGCCAACGCCGCGGAATTCGCCTACGTCGACGCCGCCCAGCGCGGCACGCTCGACGTGCGGGCAGCCTACGACGCGAATGCCGACACCCTCGCGGTGACCGTCGACGACCGCGGCGTTGGCGATCGCCTCGTTCACCGCCAGCAGCAGATCGCTGAACCGGTCGTCGTCAAGGGAGAAGTACCGCTCGAGCCACGCCGCGAATTCGGCGCGGGTGCGGGCCGCGCTGCGCGCGTCGGCGACCACACGCGTCCGTACGAAGCGGGATCGGTCATCGATGTTGGACACGTTCTGCGGCTGGTCAGCGCGTCCCGTCATTCCCAGTTGCATTGCCACCCTGTCGACGCTCACTCACCAGCGATGCCGCTCAGCGCTCCGTCCAGACTGCTGTAGAGCGAGAGCACGCTGTCGATACCCATGAGTTTGATCGGCCTGCTGGTGGCCGAGCCATTGGCGACCACCGCGAACTGCGTCGGCGGCTCGAGCTCGGCCTGCGCGGAAACCAGGACCGTCATCCCGGCCGACGCCAGAAAACCGACTTTGGACAGATCGACGATCAAGGCCGCGGGCTTGGTCGCCAGCGCGGTCTGGATCGCGTCGGCCAGCAGCGGCGAGCTGAGCATGTCGACTTCGCCGGAGACGCTGAGCACGACCGCCTGGTCTACCTGGTGTTTGCCCACTTCAAAAGCGGTTGGATCGACTAAGTCGCCGGTTTGTTCGCCCATGGTCTATCACTCACATTCGGTCCCTTGCGGGACACCGCTAGCCTTCTGAACAGCCACTGCCGTATCCGGGGGCTGTTTATTCAACCCCGCGGGAACACGCTTGCCTACGGAGGAGACGCACCCCGTCGATCTGCGCTGGTAAATGCAGATACAGCTACAAGTGTTTAGTCAATGGTAGGACACGCGGCGTACCACGCTCAAAACGCTGAACGATTTCGGGCGCCGCGACGTAGTCCGGATGTGCGTGACGGCCAGCCTAGAAGTTGCACGGGCCAACGGCCCGTGCGTGAATTGCTTCCACCTGCTTCGCTCTCGCCCCGCGTGGCGTGGCCTGCAGAAATGGGAAGGACGGTCGGCCGTGGAACCCGGTGATCGCGGCGGCGAGCAACACAGCGGCGAGCGGCCCGACGATCCCGGAGAAGACCCGCGCGCGGCGTCGACTTCCGGTGCGCTGAACCGACGGCGCGCACTGCTCGGCATGGGCGCGGTAGCCGGCGCCGCCGCGGTCGACGTCGGTGGCTTCGCCTATGCCGGTGCCTGGCTACGGCCCGGCGCGCTGACGCCGCCCCGATTCACCGATCGCTTCGAGCACGTCTATGGCCGCCACGCCGGGTTCCGGCGAAACCACGCCAAAGGGCTCAGCGCCACCGGCACGTTCGTCAGCACCGGGGCGGCAGCGGGGATCTGCCAGGCCGCGGTCTTCGCGCCCGGAAGCGTTCCCCTGATCGGCCGGTTCTCTCTGTCCGGTGGGTTGCCCGACCAGGCCGACAAGCTCGACACCGTGCGCGGGCTGGGGCTGCTGTTCGACGGGCCCGCCGGGCGGCAGTGGCGCACCGCGATGATCAACCTCCCGGTCTTCCCGGACAGCACCCCGCAGGGGTTTTACGACCGGTTGCTGGCGTCCAAGCCGCTGCCCGGCACGAGCAAGCCCGACCCGCAGCAGATGGCCGCGTTCCTGCAACGCCATCCCGAGACCGCCGCGGCCATGCGGATCATCAAGCAGGCGCCGCCGAGCACGGGATTCGCCGACAGCGCCTTCCATGCGCTTAACGCCTTTCGGTTCACCAACGGCGCCGGCGCGACGGTGCCGGTGCGCTGGTCGGCGATTCCCCAGCAAGGCGCCGACGTGGCGGCCCTGCCCGCCGGGCCGCCGGCCAAGGACTACCTGTTCGACGCCCTCATCCGGACGCTGGCGCGCACCCCGCTGACCTGGCGGCTGATGCTCACCGTCGGCGAGCCGGGGGACCCGACCAACGACGCCACAAAACCGTGGCCGCCGGGACGGCGCACCATCGACGCCGGCACCATCACCATCTCCGCGGTCCAGACGGAGGACGCCGGCAACGCGCGCGATATCAACTTCGACCCGCTGGTGCTGCCGGACGGCATCACCGCCTCCGACGACCCGCTGCTCGCGGCGCGCTCGGCGGTGTACGCCCGTTCATTCGGTCGCCGCGCCGGTGAGCCCAAAACGCCCAGCGCAGTCGGCGTCGAAGCGGTCCTGCAATGACTGAGGCGACCGTCGCGCCGCGGTTCACCCTGCTTTCGCGCGTCCTGCACTGGCTGATGGCCCCGATGGTGATCGCGCAGTTGCTCATCGGCGTGACCATGGTCGCCGCCCTGGGCCTGTACCCACGACTGCTGGCCATCCACCGGCCGCTGGGCCTGCTGATCCTGGCCTTCGCCCTGGTCCGGCTGGTGAACCGGCTCAGGCACCGGCCACCGCCGTTTTTGGCCACCATGAGCAAGACCGAACGCCGCGTCGCGACGGGATCGGAGTACCTGCTCTACGCCCTGCTGCTCGTGCAGCCCCTGACCGGGTGGGCCATGCTGTCGTCGGCGCGCTTCCCGATCACCCTGCTCGGGCCCGTCGCGCTGCCCGGCATCGCACCGCACAACGTCGACGTCTTCGCGGTCCTGCGCGAGTGCCACGGCGCCTTCGCGCTCCTGCTTTTCCTCGCGTTTACCGCCCACATGACGGCGGTACTCTTCCACACGCTCGTCTTGCGCGACCGGCTCCTCGACCGCATGGCGGTGTGGCGCAGCAAGCCGCCACCCCGCAGCCAGACCGAGGCGCAGACCGACGTCGCAGTCTGACGACCTGCCTGCTCGGGCCCAAAGTGGCCGAATATGATCGGCACGATTCGGACTTGAGCGCGCGGTCACCGGCCGTGGGCGCCGTGCCCGTGAGGGCCATGAGGAACTGGGAGAGTTCAATGTCGAACCAGCAGCAAGCGGAGCGGATGACGGCGGGCAAAGGATTCATCGCGGCGCTCGACCAGAGCGGCGGTTCGACGCCCAAGGCGCTGCGCCTCTACGGCATCCAGGACGACGCCTACTCCTCCGAGAAGGAGATGTTCGACCTCATTCACCAGATGCGCTCGCGGATCATCACGTCCCCGGCGTTCACCGGTGACCGGGTGCTGGCCGCGATCCTGTTCGAGCAGACCATGGACCGCGAGATCGCGGGCAAGCCGTCGACCACCTACCTGTGGGAGACCAAGGGCGTGGTGCCGATCCTCAAGATCGACAAGGGCCTGGCCGACGCGTCCGACGACGTCCAGCTGATGAAGCCGATCCCGGGCCTCGACGAACTGCTGGACCGGGCCGCCGGCCTGGGCGTCTTCGGGACCAAAGAGCGGTCGGTGATCGGCGGTGCCAACCCCAAGGGCATCGCGGCGGTGATCGCCCAGCAGTTCGAGCTGGGCCATCAGGTGCTCTCGCACGGTCTGGTGCCCATCATCGAGCCCGAGGTCACCATCTCGATTTCGGACAAGGCCGAGGCCGAGGGCATCCTGCGCGACGAGATCACCAAGCAGCTCGACTCCGTGCCGGACGGTCAGCGCGTGATGCTCAAGCTGAGCCTGCCCACCGAGGTCAACTTCTACCGTCCTCTGATCGAGCACCCGAAGGTGATGCGGGTGGTCGCCCTGTCCGGCGGTTACTCCCGCGAGGAAGCCAACGACCTGCTGGCCAAGAACACCGGGCTGATCGCCAGCTTCAGCCGCGCGCTGACCGAGGGCCTGACCGTCGACCAGTCCGACGAGCAGTTCAACGCCACCCTGGACAAGGCGATCCAGTCCATCTACGACGCTTCGGTGGCCGGCTGAACCTTCCTGCGGGCCCTCGGTCCTGGTAGTAGCGGGACCACCCGAACGGCGCCCATCGGCGCTAGGGTCACTTCATGCGCGATCAGCAAGCGCTGGCGACGTTCCTGCGGGCACGGCGCGGCTTGTTGAAGCCCGCCGATGTCGGCCTTGTCGGGGGTGAACGCCGGCGGGTGGCCGGCTTGCGCCGCGAGGAAGTCGCGATGCTGGCCGGCATCAGCGCCGAGTACTACCTGCGGCTGGAGCAGGGGCGCGAGCGGCAGCCTTCAGACCAGGTCCTCGAGGGGCTCGCCAGCGCGCTGCAACTCAACGACGATGCCGCCGAATACATGCGGACCCTCACCCATCCCGCCCCCCGCCGACGGCGTCCGGCGGCAGCGAAGGTGGACCCTAGCCTGCAGGGGCTGCTCGACACCTGGCATCTGACTCCCGCTTATGTGCAGGACCGTCATATGAACATCCTGCTGGGCAACTCGATGGCGCGGGCGCTCATTCCGTACTTCGCGCCGGGCTCCAATCATCTGCGGTTCATCTTCTTGGACCCCGAGTTGCGCAAGTGGCTTCGTAACTGGGACGAGGTCGCCGGCATTCTGGTGTCCTGGTTGCGCTTCAACATCGCCGAGGAGAGTCCCGGCGATCCGGAACTGCAAAAGCTGATCGGCGAGTTGAGCATCGCCAGTCACGACTTCCGCACGCTGTGGGCCCGCCAGGACGTCAAACAGAAGACCAGTGGCATGGGGCTGATAAATCACCCGCAGGTGGGCCCGCTCGACCTGCATTACCGCGCCTTCGTTCTTCCCGAAACACGGCAGGCGCTGGTCACCTACTACGCGGAAGCCGGTTCACCGTCGGAAGAGCGGCTGCGTCTGCTCTCCAGCCTCGCGCAGCCCACGACGTAAGCCCTGGGCGCCATGCGCTCCGTAGCGCGCGCCAATTGAACTGCAGCGCGGACTATCTCGCTTCACGTCGCCGCGCTGCCTAGCCGCCGCGCTACCAGGAACGACGGGGCCTGGATGCGCCCTGGAGCACCCGACATGCTGATTGCAACAAACCGACGGCCAAGGAGCAATCGACGGTGGGCATGGCATCTGCAGAAACCAATTCGGCGGCGGCGCAGGACTTTCAGGCGCGGGTGCGGGCAAATCAGCAGCGCCTCACGGGCGAGCTGAAACCGTGTTACGACTTCATCGTGTGCGGAGCCGGGTCGTCGGGTTCGGTCGTCGCGGGACGCCTGGCCGAGAATCCGGAGGTCAGTGTGCTTTTGGTGGAGGCGGGCGGCGATGACGACATACCGGCCGTCACCCAGGCCAACCAGTGGCCCTACAACCTCGGCAGTGAACGCGATTGGGGCTTTCGTGCCGTACCGAACCCGCACATCAACGGGCGG
The DNA here is from genome assembly GCF_001672995.1 of Mycobacterium sp. 1482292.6. Taxonomy (NCBI): domain Bacteria; kingdom Bacillati; phylum Actinomycetota; class Actinomycetes; order Mycobacteriales; family Mycobacteriaceae; genus Mycobacterium; species Mycobacterium sp. 1482292.6. The sequence continues at coordinate 5,281 of NZ_LZKV01000201.1, forward strand.
TCCATTCCGATGTCGATGGGCAAGGTGCTGGGTGGGGGATCCAGCATCAACGTCATGTGCTGGGCGCGCGGCCACAAGAACGACTGGGACTTCTTCGCCGACCAAGCCGGGGATCCGGACTGGGGCTACGACGCAGTTCTCGACATCTATCGCCGCATCGAAGACTGGCATGGCCCCGCCGATCCCGCCTACCGGGGCACCGGTGGACCGGTGTTCGTGCAGCCCGCTCCCGAACCGAGCCCGCTGGCACCGGCCACGCTATTGGCCGCGCGTTCGATCGGGATTCCCACTTTCGAAAATCCCAACGGGCGCATGATGGAAGGGCCCGGCGGGGCGGCCATTGAAGATATCCGCGCGCGCAACGGCAAGCGGGAGTCGATATTTCGTTCCTACACGTATCCGCTCATGGATCGGCCCAACCTGACGGTGCTCACCGAGGCCCTCGTGACCCGGGTGGTCTTCGATGCGAACCGCGCTACCGGGGTCCAGATCCGGTATCGCGGGTCGACGCTCGTCGTCGACGCCGAGTGCGAGGTGGTGCTGTCCCTGGGGGCCATCCATACCCCGAAGGTGTTGATGCAATCGGGGATCGGCGACGAGGGACAGCTGCACGCCTTCGGAATCCCTGTGCGCCAGCATCTTCCGGGTGTGGGCCGCAACTTCCAGGACCATGTGGCTATCCACTGCGTGTGGCAGGACCGGGTGCCGCTGCCGCCGCGCAACACCATGTCGGAGGCGACGGTGTATTGGACCATGTCGGATGCCGAGACGCCGGACGTGTTCATCTGCCAGGCCGAGGTGCCGATCGGCACCGACGAGACGATTGCCAGATTCGGCCTCCCACAGTCCGGTTGGACGCTGTTCGCCGGTGTGGCACACCCGAGGAGTCGTGGACACCTCCGGCTGACCGGACCACACCCGGATGATCCGATCCGCATCCACGCCAATACTTTTGGTGATCCCGACGACCTCAAGGCGGCGTTAGCCGCGGTGGAGTTGTGCCGCGAACTCGGGAACTCGCAGGCCCTGTGCCCGTTCGTCAGCCGGGAGGTGACACCCGGCAACCTGAAGGGCCGTGACCTCGAGGGCTTCGTCCGCGACGCCGCGACTAGTTACTGGCATCAGAACGGTACGGCCAAGATGGGCCGCGATTCGGATGCCGTCGTCGACGCATCACTGCGCGTCTACGGGATCGAGAAGCTGCGCGTCGCCGACGCGTCGGTGATGCCGGGAATCACCACCGGCAACACCATGGCGCCCAGCGTGATCATCGGCGAGCGCGCCGCCGCGATGCTCGTCGCGGACCACTCCTAGTAGCGGTGCCGGGCCATGCGCGGGGGCCCGGAGTCACCGTCGTCGGAGACCAGTGCGGGCACCATCTCGCTGGTCACCAGGCCCTCGTGTCGGGTCGCTTCGTCGATGACGGCGAAGGATTCGGCGATGTTGGCCGGCGTGTCGATCACCACGGTGACGACGGGAACCCGGCGGGTCAACGAGAACAATCCGTCACCGTGGGGCGGGTGGTCGCCGTGGAACCCCCAGATGCCGCGCAGCACGGTCGCGCCGTCGACGGTCTTGGCTTGGCGCAGCCGCTGGACGATCGCGCGGTGTATCGGCACACCCGCATGGTGCGCCGATTCCGAGGTGTAGATCGTCAGCTGCTGGAACAGCGGCAGGCCGCGCTCGTCGACGCCGGGCAGGGCGTGCGGCCGCTCCAGAAACCGGCCGTCGCGCTTGCACACCCGGACCCGTTCGACGGTGAACAGCGGCCTGCGCAGCAGTTGGCCGAGCTCCGGTAGCACCCGACCGATGCGCTCGCCGGAGCCGACGACCACGATCATCATCGGCACATCGGCGTTGCGGCCAAAGAAGTTCGCGCGCTGGCGTTCTCCGTGTGCGACGCCGTCCACCCCGAGCAACACCGTGGCGCCGGCCAGGCCGCGCCGGTGCATCAAGTCGCACAGCGCGATGTAGGCGGGCGAGCCGTCGACGCGCTGCTTGCGCCCGACGTAGATCGTCAACTTGACGGCGTCGTGCAGATCCTCGGGTAGCCGCGGTGACCCGATGTCGTCGTGCAGCAGCCGAGCACGTTCCAGGGTCACCAGGCCTCGCTGCTTGACGCTCAGCACCGGGTCGAGCAGCGCCTCGATCTTCGCTCGCGTGTCGACCGCGATGATCGCCACGGGCGGGTCCTCGGACAACGTCAGCGACTCGTCGGTGCGCAGATAGTGACCGGTGCCGAACCCGCCGATGCCGCGCAGCAGGACGCCGCAGGCGATTCGGTGCCGCGCGTACAGGCCGAGCAGCACATCGGAGACGAAACTGTCCCCGGTCCGCCTGCGCTCGGCCAGATAGGTGGTGAGCTTCAGGCAATCGTCGTCCATCGCCGCTCCCGTCGCCCTTGCGCCGAGCCTACCGTTCGCAGACGTCAAGCGTCGCAGCGGTGTTCGGTGTGACCTCCTCAGCGCAGCTGCTCGGTGGGCACGCCGTAGCGGTCCTGGTAGGCGCTCACTCGCTCACGCACTTCGACGGCGTCCAGCCCGGTGTCCGCCCAGGTGTATCGGCTGCGCCCGCCGTCCGAGGGGTGGGAGGCGAGGAAGTCGCGCATCTTCTGCTCGGCATCGGGGCGCAGCTCGCGGTCCATCCGCTGGTAGATGTCCTTGATCGTGGTCCAGGGGTCGTTCATGAAGTCGGCGAACTGCACGTCGATCACCCGGTCCGCGGGCACGGCGCCGCTGTCCCGCAAGGCCATCTCGCGCTCCAGGCCGACGATGATCTCCTCGTAGGACTGGGCCGCGCACTCGGTGATGCTGGATTCGTCGCTGCACATCCGGCGCAGGTGATGGGTGAGCGCGGCGATCGACGATATGACGTTGAGTGGGTCGCGGTGGGTCTGCACGATCAACGCGTCCGGGTATTCGGCCAGCAAGACGTCCAGCTGCCACAGGTGGGCGGGCGACTTCAACAGCCACTGACCGGACACACCGGATTGCAAGTGCTGCAGGAAGATTCGGTGGAAGCGATAGGCGCCGGCATGGTCGGCTTCGTACATCAGCCAACGGTAGTAGCTCGGCAGCCGATACTGCACCGAGAAGATCATGCTGACGAACTCGGCCGCGGTGATGCGCACACACTCCTGGCCGACCAGCGCTCCCATCGGGTGAAAGGCCAAGAACCCCGGCATGATCTGTTCGGAAAGGTCGATGCCGGCCTGGGTCTGGGCGATGCGGGGATCGCTGTGATAGGTCTCGGGCTGCGGCACCGGACAGGGCTCGTCGACCTCCCACGTCAGCGGCGCGCGCAGCTCGGGATCCTGGGCGAGCAGGTCGTAGAGAATCGTGGTGCCGGTGCGCGGCTGGCCGACGATGAAGATCGGCGCCTTGACCTCCTCGCGGGAGACCTCGGGATGTTCTTTGCGCCAAGCGATTACGCCGAGCCGGTTCTTCAGCGCCCGCATCAGGTCAAGGTGGGCGATCTCGACACCGATGTCGGATAGCCGGGCGTCGTTGATCAGCCCGTCGGTCACCCGGTGCAATCCGGGCCGCCAACCCTCGTCGCCGAAGTCGTCGCTGCCGACTTCGTCGCAGGCGGCGGCGATCAATCGTTCCGGAGCGAAGCGGTCCTGCAATGTCATTTCCGCTCCTCGGCCTCGCGCACGGCCACGGTGACCTCGGGCGGGCTCGGATTGTCCAGCCAGCGCACGACGATGAAGCCGCGATGCCGGCCACCGGTGTCGAGCCAGTGGCCAAACCCGAAGTCTTCGGCCGCGATTGCGATCCGCACCCGCCCGTCGGCGTTGGGCTGGACGCCGCGGTTGGTCACCGAGCTGTGCCGGCGATGCGGCTCCAGGCATTCGTGCCAAATGCTTTCCAGCGTGACGTTCCAGTACCGGGTGTCGGGCGCGACGATGTCCAGGACGAGGGCCTGACCGGGTTCGAGCCGAAAGGTGCCCATCATGTACAGGTTGTCCGGCGTGGTGTCGGCCGCACCCAGGTCGGCGGCTTGGGCGGTCAGCAACGTATTTGGCGTGTGCAGGAGTTCCGGCTTGATGGTGCGGTGCAGGGTCGCGAGTTTCATCAGCGACCATGCCATCGCGGTGAATTGGTCGGCGAGCCCGTCGTCGGTCAGCGTCGGCACGGGCCCGGGGTCCAGCGCCTCGATCCGCAGCGTCGCCAATTCCTCGTTCGACCGGTCACCGATGTATTCCCGGACGACCACCGACGAGGCGTCGTCGGGGATCTTCACCCACTGAGCGCCGGCCAGATCGGCGGGTTCGTCGGCCGCGAGCACGAGCGTGAACTCACCGGAGTCGAGCGCCAGGTCGACGTCGCTCAGGTAGGCCGCCATCCGCCGCGGGGTGAGTCCGGTCCCGGCCAGGATCTGGAATCCCAGGTAAGCGCTGGAGCCGCGGGTGCCGGTGATGCGGTAGCGGCGGTCGCCGCGAATCATCGCCAGGTAATACTTGCCGTCCGGGTTGGGGCCCCCGACCATCCGGTTCTCCGAGCACATATCGAAGAATGACGGCCGCTCGGGGTCGGATTCGACCGTCATCTGCGCGCACAGCGCTGACACCCGGGCGACCACGCGCAGTCCCTCGGCCAGTTCCCGCGCCGACTCGGCATCCTCGGTCACGATCTTGGTGACGTCGGCCAGCATCTGCTGGAAGAACTCCCACGCGGCGCGCGCCTTAGGGGCCGGCTGATCGGACGAAGCGGTGATCTGAGACATCGTCTCATGCTAAGACTATGTCTTACGATTGTGGGGACGATTCGCAGGAAACAGGGTGGGGACATGTCAAGTGCAGCGTCCGCCACGCCGTCGCTGGCCCAGCGCAAGCGTGCGGCGATGCGCCAGCGCATCGCCACGGCGGCCGCCCAGCTGGTCGCCAGCCGGGGTCTGGCGGGGGCCACGGTGGACCGCATCGCCGACACCGCCGACATTGGCCGGGCAACGTTCTTCCGCTACTTCAATTCCAAAGAAGATGCCGTCGCCGAGGGCATGAACGCCCACTGGCTGGACCGGATCACCGCCGCGCTGGCCGCCCAACCACCGCAGCTGACCGCCATCGAAGCGGTAGCCGGCGCCTTCGGTGAGCTCGCCCGTGGCTTCGCCGAGATCGAAACGCAGATCCGCGAATTGGCCACGCTGACAAGGTCATCCGACACGCTGGACGCGTGGACGCTGCATATCTATGTGCGCTATGAGCTGGCGATCGCCGAGCTCATCGCGCCCCGCATGCCCAACCTGACCCCGCAGGACCCGCGGCCACGCCTGATCGGGGCGCTGGCGATGGCGGCGGTGCGCGTCGCGCTGGACGACTGGCTGAGCCACGGGGGTTCGTTGCCCGACCGGGTGCGTCGGGGCCTGGCCGCGGTGTCGGTCGGCTGACGCGCGACGGTCAGGCGACGGTGAGCGCCTCCACGATGAGCCGGGTGGTCCGTTCGGCGCGGCGGCGCGAGTAGGGCTGCGCGCCGGAAAGGATCGGGTACACCACCCCACCGACGATGGCATCCGCAGCCGATTCCGCGGTGGCCTCGTCGATGCCGTCGGCCCGGAGCCGGGCCCGCACGCTGTCGTGTAGCGGCGCACTGAATCCGGCGCGCAGCTTGACGGCGGTGTCCTCGTGTTCCATGCAGGCCACCGTCAGCGTGCGCAGCATGGCCGAACCGCGCGGCGTCGTCAGGCTGGCGAACAACTTGCCCACCCAGCCCACCAGGTCGGCGGCCAGGTTGCCACTGTGGTTGACCGACGCGAGCAATTTGTCGGCATCTTCGAGCATCACGTCGGCGACCAGCGCGGGGCGAGTGGGCCACCATCGATAGATGGTCTGCTTGCCCACGCCGGCGCGCGCGGCGACCGCCTCGATGGTCAGCCCGTCGAAGCCGCGCTCGAGTAGCAGTTCTCGCGTGGCGGTGACGATCGCCGTGCGCGACTTCTCGCTGCGTCTGCGAGGCGAGCCCGCCGCCGTGTTCACCGCGTCGAGATCGGTTGGCATCTGGTGGTCCTCGCTTCTGCGAACTCAGATCGAACGCCCCTCGCGGGGATCGGTGCGCTTTACATATCCCGATTCGCCCCGGTAGTCTGCCACAAGACGAGACGGTCCGTCTTGTAACGAAAGGATAGCAGTCGGTGCGGCCAACGCCAGTTATCTCTCGGCCGTCCTCGTGAGTCTGGGACTGAGTCCGGAGCAGCAGGAGCTCAGCGACGCCGTCGGACAATTCGCCGCCCGGCATGCCCCCATCGCCACCACGCGTGACAGCTTCGGCGACCTCGCGGCCGGACGAGTCCCCGAATGGTGGGATGCTCTGGTTGCCAACGGGTTCCACGCCGTGCATCTGCCCGAAGACCTCGGCGGCCAAGGCGGGGAACTGATCGACGCCGCATGCGTTCTGGAATCGGCGGGCATTTCGCTGCTCCCCGGCCCGCTGCTGCCGACGGTCAGCGCCGGAGCCGCCACACTGCTCGCCGATCCGACGCCGAGCGCCCAGTCATTCCTTCGGGACCTGGCAGCCGGCGCCACCGCGGCGATCGTGCTACCCGGGGACGGCTTCTCGGCGCGCCTCGACGGCGGCAACTGGCGGATCAGCGGAGCTTCACCCGTCACCCTCGGGGTGTGCGCGGCGCGAACGATCCTGCTTGGGGCCCATACCGATGACGGCGACGTAGTCTGGGCGCTGGTGGACACCGAAACCCCCACGGCCACAGTCGAACCCGTAACGGGCACCGACCTCGTCGCCGACGCCGGCATCCTGCGGCTCGACGACCACAGCGTCACCGACACCGAGGTGCTTACCGGCCTCGACACCGAGCGTGCCCGCTGTGTGGTCGTGGGGCTCGTCGCCAGCACGACCGCCGGCATCGTTGCGTGGTGCCTGCGGACCGTCACCGCACACCTGCGCATCCGCGAGCAGTTCGGCAAGGTGATCGGCACGTTTCAGGCCTTGCAGCACAACGCGGCGATGCTGTTGGTGAGCAGCGAGTTGGCCACCGCGGCGGCCTGGGACGCGGTCCGCGCCGTCGGCGAATCACTCGACCAGCATCGGATCGCCGCGGCCGGCGCGGCCGTGATCGCGATCTCGCCCGCGCCGGACCTGGTGCTCGACGCGTTGACGATGCTCGGCGCCATCGGTTTCACCTGGGAACACGACGTGCACCTGTACTGGCGACGAGCCATCAGCCTGGCGGGATCGATCGGCCCGGCGAATCGCTGGGCGCGACGGCTGGGGGAGCTGACATGCACCCAGACGCGCGACATGTCGGTCAATCTCGGCGATGCGGAGGCCGAATTCCGTTCCTGGGTGGCCGAAACGCTGGATGCGGCCCTGCAGTTGAGCAACGACAAACCCGCACCGCACGGTGACTACGCCGACCAGGCCTCGGGGCCACAGCGCACGTTGCTCTCCGACGCCGGTCTGATTGTGCCGCACTGGCCGGCGCCGTGGGGCGTGGATGCGGGCCCGTTGAAGCAGCTCATCATCGACGAGGAGTTCGCCAAGCGGCCCGGGCTAGTTCGGCCGTCGCTGAACATCGCCGAGTGGATCCTGCCCTCGGTGCTGGCCGCCGCGCCAAAAGGGTTGCAGGAGAGGTTGATTCCGCCGACCCAGCGCGGTGACATTCATTGGTGCCAACTGTTCAGCGAGCCAGGGGCCGGTTCGGACCTCGCGTCGCTGGCCACCCGGGCCACCAAGGTCGACGGCGGCTGGCGGATCAACGGCCACAAGATCTGGACGTCGCTGGCCCAATACGCCGACCTGGGTGCACTGCTCGCCCGCACCGACCCCGAAGCCAGCAAGCACCGCGGCATCGGCTATTTCATCCTCGATATGCGTTCCCCCGGGGTCGAGATCCAGCCGATCAAGACGGCGACCGGGCAGGCGCACTTCAACGAGGTGTTCCTCAACGACGTCTTCGTCCCCGACGAGATGCTGCTGGGCGGACCCACCGACGGCTGGAGCCTCGCGATCGCCACGATGGCCGAAGAGCGCACGGCCATCAGCGGATACGTCAAGTTCGACCGGGCCGTCGCCCTGCGCCGGCTGGCCGCGCAACCCGGACCCGATCGGGACGACGCGTTGCGCGAGCTCGGCGAACTCGACGCCTACACCAATGCGATCAGGGCGCTCGGGGTGCGGGAAACAATTCGGCTGCTCGACGGCCAGGCGTCCGGCCCGGCGTCCAGCATCGCCAAGGTCGCGATGAATGTGCTGCTGCGCCGCACCTTCCAGGCCACGCTGCAGCTGACCGGGCAGGTCGCGATGGTCGACGACCCCGACGCCGCGGTCGTGGAACCCTACCTGCACCTGCCGGCCGAGCTGATCGGAGGCGGGACGAGGGAGATCCAGCTGAACATCATCGCGCAGATGATCCTCGGACTACCCCGAAAGTAAGGCACAGCATGGGATTACGCGGAGAAGCCGCGATCGTCGGATACGTCGAGCTGCCGCCCGAGCGGCTCAACAAGGCCTCGCCCGCGCCGTTCGTCCTCGAGCAGTGGGCGGAGCTGGGCGCCGCCGCGCTCGAGGATGCCGGCCTGCCGGGAGATGTCGTCAACGGCATCGTGGCGTCGCACCTGGCCGAGTCGGAGATCTTCGTCCCCTCCACGATCGCCGAATACCTCGGTGTGGGAGCGAGATTCGCCGAGCACGTCGATCTGGGCGGGGCCAGCGCCGCGGCCATGGTGTGGCGCGCGGCCGCGGCCGTCGAGCTGGGGATCTGCGACGCGGTGCTGTGCGCGCTGCCCGCCCGCTACATCACGCCGTCGTCCAAGAAGAAGCCCCGGCCCATGGTCGACGCCATGTTCTTCGGTTCGTCGAGCAACCAATACGGCTCGCCCCAAGCCGAATTCGAGATCCCCTACGGCAACCTCGGCCAGAACGGACCGTACGGCCAGGTGGCGCAGCGCTACGCCGCGGTCTACGGCTACGACGAGCGTGCGATGGCCAAGATCGTCGTCGATCAGCGCGTCAACGCCAATCACACCGACGGCGCGATCTGGAAGGATAAGCCGCTGACCGTCGACGACGTGCTCGCCAGCCCGGTCATCGCCGACCCGCTGCACATGCTCGAGATCGTCATGCCCTGCGTCGGGGGCGCCGCGGTCGTCGTCGCCAGCGCCGACGTCACCAGGCGGTCGCGCAATCGCCCGGTGTGGATCAAGGGATTCGGCGAACACGTGCCGTTCAAGACCCCGACGTACGCCGAGGATCTGCTGCACACTCCGATCGCCGCCGCGGCGGACACCGCGTTCGCCATGACCGAGCTGAGCCGCGAACAGATGGACATGGTGTCGATCTATGACTGTTACACCATCACCGTGCTGCTCTCCCTGGAAGATGCCGGCTTCTGCGAAAAGGGCAAGGGCATGGAATTCGTCGCCAACCACGACCTGACCTTCCGCGGCGATTTCCCACTCAACACCGCGGGCGGGCAATTGGGCTTCGGCCAAGCGGGATTGGCCGGCGGAATGCACCACGTCTGCGACGCCACCCGCCAGATCATGGGCCGCGCGGGCGCCGCGCAGATCGCCGACTGCAACCGGGCGTTCGTGTCCGGCAACGGGGGCATCCTGTCCGAGCAGACGACGCTGATCCTGCAAGGGGACTGAGGAGATGAATTTCGAACGGCCCATGCCCGTCAAAACGCCCACCAGCGCGCCGTTTTGGGATGCGCTCGGCGAGCATCGCATTGTCATTCAGTATTCGCCGTCGCTACAGGCCTATGTGTTCTACCCGCGAGTGCGCGCGCCGCGCACCCTGGCCGACGACCTGGAATGGCGCGAGATTTCCGGGATGGGGACGCTGTACTCCTACACCGTCGCGCACCGGCCGGTCAGCCCGCATTTCGCCGATGCCGTGCCCCAGTTGCTCGCCATCGTCGAATGGGACGAGGGCCCAAGGTTTTCCACCGAGATGGTCAACGTCGACCCGGCCCGCCTCAGGGTCGGAATGCGGGTGAGGCCGGTGTTCTGCGACTACCCGGAGCACGACGTCACGCTGCTGCGTTACGAGCCCGCCGACTGAGTCAGGTCGACGACCGCACCACGAGGTGGGCGATGTCGGTCAGCTCCGGAGACGGTGGGGCGGGATGGCCCAGCCGCTCGAATACGGCGGCAAGGGCGGCGTCGGCGACCGCGCAGGGATCGAATTGCACAGTGGTCAGCGGCGGAGTGCTCACCATGCCCATCGGGCTGGCGTCGACGCCCATCACGGCGAGGTCCCCGGGACAGCGCAGCCGTGCTTGGTGGATACCGTAGAGGACCAGGCAGGCGATCTCGTCGCTCTGGGCGCATACCGCGGTCACCCCCTCGCCCACCCAGGCGCTGACCACGTCGGCGGCGTTGTCCAGGGTGACCTCGTCGACGCGCACCGGCGGCAGGTCGCGCGACTGCGCCGCGCGTGACACACCCTCGAACCAGTAGTCACCCAGCGGGCGCCACCGGGCAATCCCGGTGTAGGCGAACGCGATTCGGCGATGACCACGCTCGACCAGGTGCTCGACGCGCATCTCGCCCACCGACAGGTGCGGGTTCTTGAGCGCGGGCAATGTCCCGATCTCGATATGGGGGATACCCGCCTTCGTCACCGCTTGACGGGCGGCCGCACTCAACGGGAACAGGCTGGTGATCGCGACCGGGTCGAGATTTTCGATCGCGTCGACCAGATGCTGGTCGTCGTCGGTCTCGAAGATCTGCACCTGAAGAAAACCCTCGCGGGCCAGTGCGGTGGTCATGTGACTGCCGGCCTGCATCGGCATCTCGCCCACGGCCACGTGCGGGACCACGTAGAGCACCACACCGCTTTTGCCGCGCGCCAGGTTGCGGGCGGCGAGATTGGGCCGGTATCCCAGCAGTTTGGCCGCACGGTACACCGCATCGCGGGTTTCGGGGGAGATGCGCCGGCCCTGCGCGTTGTTCAGCACATAACTGACCGTGGCGGTCGACACGCTGGCCAACCGGGCCACGTCGGCGGTGGTCGGACGCGCAGCCTTATTGTTGCTCAACTTCCGTCACCTTCCCGGCCGGTCATGCCCCATCGTGGCACGCGGCGGCAAAGCGCATCGCGCGATGCCGCGTGGGGAGTTCGCACGCAGCGCCACCGCTTGGACTAATAGTCTTTATGCGAAGACCGAACGGCAATGATCTGTCAGCGATGAACCGGTACCGCCGCATGCCGACCTGGGGTTGGGACAGCCGCGATTCGCGTGGAAACCGCGGCGACCCGCACCTGACGCCGCGGTTGACACTGTGACTCACACCATTGTCTACTAGTCGCTGATGATCCGATCGAGGAGCGCGGCATGAACAAGGACGATCTGATCCTGATCAGCGTGGACGACCACATCGCCGAGCCCGCTGACATGTTCGACGCCCACGTTCCCGCCGCCTATAAGGACCGAGCCCCGCGGGTGGTTCTCGAGCCCGACGGCATCCAGCAGTGGTACTACGGTGAGATCCGCGGACGCAACATGGGGCTGAACGCCGTCGCGGGAAAACCGCGCGAGATGTACAACATCGACGCCTCACGCTACGACGAGATGCGGCCGGGCTGCTTCAACGTCGACGAGCGGGTGCGGGACATGAATGCCGGCGGCCAGCTGGCGGGGCTGAACTTCCCGAACTTCACCGGCTTTTCCGGCCAGGTCCTCAACCAGGGCCCCGACCGCGACACGAACCTGGTGATGATCAAGGCCTACAACGACTGGCACGTCGACGAATGGTGCGGGGCCTACCCGGGCCGGTTCATCCCGTGCGGCATCCTGCCGTTGTTCGACGTGATCGAGGCCGCCAAGGAAGTCAAGCGCCTCGCCGGCAAGGGCTGCCACGCGGTCACCTTCTCGGAGAACCCAGAAGCCTTGCAAATGCCCAGCATTCACACCAAATACTGGTACCCGTTGTTCGAGGCCGTTTGCGAACACAACACGGTGCTGTGCACCCATGTGGGGTCCGCGTCGCGCTCTCCCCAGGTGTCGACGGACGCCCCGCCCAGCGTGCAGATGACGGCCTCGTCGATGATGAGCATGTTCACCTTCACCGAGCTCATCTGGGCGCAGTTCTGGGCCGACTTCCCGCAACTGAAGTTCTCGCTGACCGAGGGCGACGTCGGCTGGATACCGTACTTCCTCTGGCGGGCCGAACACGTCTACAACCGTCACTCGGGGTGGACGCTGGCGACCTTCCCACCCGGATACGACGGACCCACCGATGTGTTCAAGCGGCACTTCTACACCTGCTTCATCAGCGACAAGGTGGGCGTGCAGAACATGAACTGGTTCAACGAGGACATGCTGTGCTGGGAGTCCGACTTCCCGCATTCGGACAGCAACTGGCCCTTCGCCCCAGAGGACGTCATCGCCACCATGGGCCACCTCGACGACACGGTCATCGACAAGATCACCCACCAAAACGCCATGGCCGCATACTCATTCGATCCGTTCCGGTACATCCCGAAAGACCACGCCCGGGCCGGCTACCTACGCGCGCAGGCCACCGACGTCGATGTGGTCACCCACGTCGGCCGCCAAGCCAGCCAGCGCGACCGTGACGCGTGGACGCGGATGACCCAGTTCGCGCTGCAGGCGCAGGCCTCCGCGCAGGCGCCGGTCACGGTCGAGGCGTCCGGAATCGCTGGACGCGCGACCACCCTGGGCAACTGAGCGTGGGGGCCGAGGCGCCGTTCGCGGGCTGGCGCGTGCTGGAGTTGTGCAACGGCCTGCCGGCGTCATACTGCGGCAAGATGTTCGCCGATGCCGGCGCCGAGCTGGTGAAAGTCGAGTCACCGCAGGGAGATGCGCTGCGCCAGTGGTCGGCCGGCGGACCGCCCGGAGCGTTGTTCGACTATCTGGCCGCGGGCAAGAAGTCGGTGGTCGATCACGGCCAGCCCGAGATCACCTCGCTGCTGGCCGGCGCCGACCTGGTGATCACCGACCTCACCGGCGGGCGGACGCTCGACGACATCACCGCCCACACCGCCGCGGCGGCCGTGGTCGTGGCGGTGACGCCGTTCGGCACCACCGGCCCCTACGTCGAAAACCAGCTGGCCGCCAACGAATTCATCCTGCAAGCGCTGTGCGGATCGATCGCGGGTCGTGGCTGGCCCGACGACGAGCCGGTGCAGGCGGGCGGCCGGCTCGGCGAGTGGCTGGCGGGCACGTTCGCCGCGGCCGCGGCGGCGGCAACGACCCGGCATGCGGCCCGAAGCGGACGCGGACACATCATCGATGTCTCGACGTACGAGGCCATGGCGATCGCCATGGGGGGTTTGTCCGCGATGTCGGCCAGCGTGCTGGGCGCCGATTCGCTGCTGCACGAACGAAGTTTGGAGCTGCCGTCGATCGTCCCGACGGCCGACGGCATGGTCGGTTTCTGCACCATCACCGCACAGCAGTTCCAGGACTTCCTGGTGATGATCGAGCGCGCCGATCTGGTCGGCGACGCCGAACTGGCCTCGTTCGCCGGCCGGGTCGAGCGCCGCGACGAGTTCCTGGGCATGGTCACCGAATGGACCGCGCGCCGAACCACCCAGGAGATCATCGATCTGGCGGTGGCGTTCCGGATTCCAGTCGCCCCCATCGCGACGCCGGAGACGCTCCCCGAGATCGACCACTTCCGCGAACGCGGCGTGTTCGTCGAGTCGCCGACCGGGGCGCTGGCGCCCCGCGTGCCGTACCGCAGCGACGCGATGGGGACCCGTGGGCCTGCGGAACCGCCGCGACTCGGCGCCGATAACGGGCGGGTCCAGTGGCCGGCGCGGCCCCAACCACCCCGCAGCGCCGATCCGGACGCGCTGCCGCTGTCCGACATCCGGGTCACCGACTTCACCGCGTTCTGGGCGGGCCCGGTCGCCACCCAGCTGCTCGGCGCCCTGGGGGCGGACGTGATCAAGGTCGAGGGCGTGCGCCGGCCCGACGGCATGAGGTTCTCGGCCGGGCGCCCACCGGACTGGGACCACTGGTGGGAGTGGGGCCCGGTCTTCTTGTGCAGCAACAACAACAAGCGGGGCGTCAGCATCGAACTCGGCACCGACACCGGGCGAGAGCTGGCGCTCGGGCTCATCGCCGCGAGCGATCTGGTCGTCGAGAACTTCTCACCCCGGGTGATGGCGAACTTCGGCCTGGAATGGGATGCGGTGCGTGCCGCGAATCCGCGGGCGATCCTGGTCCGCATGCCCGCGTTCGGCCTCGACGGTCCGTGGCGCGATCGCGTCGGCTTCGCCCAGACGATGGAGCAGGCCACCGGCATGGCATGGGTGACCGGGCACGCCGACGGCCCGCCGGTGATCCCGCGGGGCGTGTGCGATCCGATCGCCGGGTTGCACGCCGCCTTCGCCGCCGTCGCGGGGCTGGTGATCCGTGACCGGCGGGGCGCCGGAATGCAGGTGGAAGCGACCATGGTCGAGGCCGCGCTCAACGTGGCGGCCGAAATGCTGGTCGAATACTCCCGAAATGGAATCGCGCTGTGCCGCAACGGTAACCGCGGCCCGGGCGCCAACCCCCAGGGAGTCTACCGGTGTCGTGGTGACGACGACTGGGTCGCGCTGGCCGCACTCGACGGTGCCGCGCGAGCGTCGTTGGCCGGCCTCCTCGGCCAGCCAGGGCTTCAGGATGCCGACTGGGCCGAGCGTGTCGACGACATCGACAAGCTGATCTCCGCCTGGGCCGCGGGGCATTCCGTCACCGAGGCGGCCGCCGCGCTGCGGGCCGCCGGTGTAGCCGCCGCGCCCGTCACACCCGCCGCGGCGCTGCTGACCGATCCGCAGTTGCAGGCCCGGGGCTTCTGGGAGACGGTCGACCATCCCGTCGCCGGCTCCTTCCTTTGCACCGGAATGCCTTTCGCGTTCCTCGGCATGCCGCGGCACTGGATCCGGCGGGTACCGCCGCTCTACGGCCAGCACACCGGCGAGGTGCTGACCGGCCTGTTGGGGTTAAGTGAGCACGACCTGGACGCATTGCGCCGGTCGGGAACCATCAGCGCCCGGCCGGCGGGTCTGTGACATGGCGATCAGCCTGTGCGTGCCGCCCCGCGCCGGAGAGCTGTGTGCACCGGTGCGCTTCCTGGTCCGCCAGGATTCCGTGGTGATGGAACTGACCGCGCGCCACCGCATCACCAGCGTCGAATGGGACGACGGCGAGCGCGCGGTCGCGATGGTCGTCGAAATCACCGATCCGCAGACGGCGCGGCCGGTGGACGTGCGAATCGATGTCGTGGAGCAGGGCGCAGTGCCCGTCAACTCACGGGCCACGACGATCGGCACCATCACGCGCGGCGGGCGTGAATACGACGTCATGGGAACGTATTTGGGAGTTGTCGCGGATGAGAACTAGCCTGACCACGCGCACTGCGGCGATCGTCGGAGTGCACAACACCCGGCAGGGGAGACGGCTGGACGGCGAAACCTCACGCGGACTGGCGATCAAGGCGATCCTCGGCGCGCTCGACGATGCCGGCCTGACCCTCGACGACGTCGACGGCATCAGCGCCGGCCCGGACTCGACCTCGTTGATCTACGACCTGCGCATCGGGCCGGCCTGGCAGGGCCTGGCCTTTGGGGTCGGCATGATCACCGAGGCGGTCACCGCGATCGAGCACGGCATGGCCGAGGTGGTGGTGTTGGTCGCCGCCCAGGCCGGCGAATACCGGGACCACGAAGCCACGGCGCCCTGGACCCGGCCGGAGAACGAATTCGTCGCCCCCTGGGGCATGTTCACCACCGCCGAATTCGCGCTCATCGCGCGGCGCCACATGCATGCGTATGGCACCACGCGCGAACAACTTTCGTTGGTTGCGGCGACCATCCGCAACAACGGCTCACGCAATCCCGAAGCCGTGTACTACGACCGCGGGCCGTTCAGCCCGGAGGACATCACCGCCTCGCGGCCCATCGCCGACCCGTTCCACCTCCTGGATTGCGCCACCACCTCCGAAGGAGGGTGTGCGCTCGTCGTGGCCAACATCGACGCCGTCGACGTTGCGGGCCGGCCCATCTACGTGTTGGGCAGCGGCGCGGACTTTCACGGCCCGTCGTATCAGCACCCGCCCGCATACGACCTGGCCGGCCGGCGCGGCGACCATGTCAACGGCGTGGTGGGCCGGCGCGCGGCCGAGTGCGCATTCACACACGCCGGCTTGCGCCGCGACGACGTCGACGTGCTGGAACTCTACGACCCGTTCTCCTTCGAAATCATCCGTCAACTCGAGGCTTTCGGCTTCTGCGACGACGGCGAGGGCGGTCCGTTCGTGGCCGACGGCCACATCGCCATCGGCGGCAGCCACCCGATCACCACCGACGGCGGCACCATGTCGTTCAGCCATGCCGGCGCCAATCCGCAGATGATGCAGCGGGCGATCCGCGCGGTACAGCAGCTGCGCGGGCAGGCCGGCGCCCTTCAGGTCCCCGACGCGCACATCGCGCTGTGCAGCAACGGGGGAGCGGGGGCCCTGTTCACCACCGTGCTGATTCTGGGAGACCAACCACGATGACTTCGGATCACTTGCGGCCCCAAGTCGGGCCCGTCCCGCACGCGAGCAGCCACGTCAGCCGCCCGTTCTGGGAGGGATGCCGCTCTCACGAGCTGCGCTACCAGCGTTGCGCGGCGTGCGGATTGGCGAACTTCCCGCCGACCGAGCAGTGCCGCCAATGCCTCTCGCAGGACGTCGCCTGGCAGCGGGGCAGCGGCCGCGGCGAGATCTACAGCTGGACAGTCGTATACCGGCCCGTGACACCGGAATTCGAACCGCCCTACGCGCCGGCGATCATCACCCTGGACGAGGGCTACCAGATGCTGACCAATGTCGTCGGCGTGCCACCGGAGGACCTGGCGGTCGGCCTGCCGGTGCGCGTGCAGTTCCACCCCACCGGGCCCGACGTGACGCTGCCGTACTTCGCCGCCGCGGAAACCGGCAGTTCGTGAGCCCGAGAACCAGCAACGGCCTGCCGGTCACCGCCTACCTGGTGTTGGGGGTGCTGGCCGCCAACGACGAGCAACTCACCGCCGGCGAGATCAAGATGCGCGCCGAATTATCGGTCGGGCACTTCTATTGGTCACCGTCGGTCAGTCACGTGCGGCGCGAACTGACCCGCCTGCTGCAGCGGGGCATGGTCAGCGAGATCGGCGCGCAATCCGGCAAGCGCGCCATCACCCTGTACGAGACCACTGACGCCGGCCGCGACGCGCTGCGCCGCTGGGTGCAGCACTTCCCGGGCCCCGACCGCGTGGTCATCAAGCACCCCGTCATCCTCAAAACGTGGCTGGCGCGCGGCCAGGATCCCGAACACGTCGTCGACACCTTGGACCGGCACCTGGACGCGACCCGCGCCCGGTTGGACGAGGCACTGTGGTCGCGGCAGCGGTCGGCCGAACTCGGCATCACCGAGGACCCCGAGCAGCGGTACTCCTTCGCGGTTTTGGATTACGCCATCCGCGGGCTGTACGCCGAAATCTCCAACATCACCCAGCTGCGCGACGAGATCGCCGCCGGCACAACCCGGGACCCGGTCAAACGGGTGCGACGGTCGAAGGGTCAGATCCGGCGCCGGGTACCGAGGAGCCCGGCTTAGGCGATGGTGGCGACCCGCCGCGCCCGGCTCCGCCGCCCTTGCGATCGCCACTAGCCGATGGTGGCGACCCGCCGCGCCCGGCTCCGCCGCCCTTGCGATCGCCACTAGTCGATGGTGGCGACCCGCCGCGCC
>NZ_LZKV01000202.1:0-34967 GCF_001672995.1 Mycobacterium sp. 1482292.6
TCCCGGCGGCCGATCCCACCTGCGCCAATAGCCCGCCGGGCCGTGCAGGCAGAATGGAGGGGTCAAGACCTGCCGGGTAGCGGAAGGAGACGTCATGACCGTCACTGTCGTCGACCGGGGTCCCCGCCAGGTGAGCCGCAGGGTCGACGTTGCCGCCCCGGCCGCGGAACTGTACGCCTTGGTCGCCGATCCCCGTCGGCACCACGAACTGGACGGATCGGGCACCGTCCGCGACAACATCACCGTGCCACCGCAACTCGTTGCGGGCTCGAAGTTTTCGACGCACATGAAGATGTTCGGCATTCCCTACCGCATCACGAGCACCATCACCGCGTTGATGCCGAACGAACTGGTCGAATGGCGCCATCCGCTGGGTCACCGCTGGCGGTGGGAGTTCGAGGCGGTGTCGCCGACCCAGACCACGGTCACCGAGACCTTCGACTACCGCGACGCCGGTGCGCTCAAGAACAAGCTGAAGTACTACGAGCGGATGGGTTTCGCCAAGGCGAACGCCTCGGGCATCGAAGCGACGCTGAGCAAACTGCGTGACCGTTACGCCGGGTGATCAGCGGGCCGCCGGATCGGCTGCGTCCCAGGGCATCACACCCGACACCCAGTGGCTGAGTTCCTTGGCCTGGTCGTTGCGGCGCAGATGCCGCGGCGGCGTCGCAAAGGTGGAGTACGGCCGGCAGCGAATGACCACCCGATTCTCGCGTTCACACATCTCCCGGATGTGCGGACGCGCCTCGTCGCCCAGTGGTTGACCCGACATCCGACCGCCGACCGCCATCATCACGTCGACCGCCAGATCCCGGTCCTGGTCGAGGGTCGCGTCGGCATAGACCTGCAAATAGGCGAAGGGCCACCGCTCGTCGAGCACGCACAGGCTGACCTTGCCGTCACGTTCGACGATGCGGGCCTTTCCGCGACCGGCCATGGTGGAGACGAGCAATTCGTCGGTATCGGTGGGGATGTAGTACACGATCGACATGCCCGGGCCGTCGTTGCGACGACGGTAGCCGAAGACACAGGTGCGATGCGTGCGGACGAACTCGCGTCGCTCGGAGGGCAGCATGTCACGGTCGGTGGGCGCGGTGAAGGGTTCTGCCGCCAGGGGGAGGAGCATCGCGAGTATTCCTTGCTGTCAAGGCGCTTGAATCATGGGCGTAATTATGGATACAGTGTCTCCATAATACGTCGGGCTGTCAACGGTCAGGAGAGCCACCTTGCGTGATGTGGACGACACCGACCGGCCACGCCGTTCTCGCGGTCGCCCGGCGCTACCGATGGAGCGCATCCTGGGCGCCGCCGTCGAGCTCGTCGACGAGCAGGGTCCCGAGGCGTTGTCGATGCGGTCGCTGTCGCAGCGCCTGGAATCGGGCACCGCCACGTTGTACCGCCACTTCTCCAACCGGTCCGAATTGGTGTCACTGGTGATCGACCAAATTCTCGGCGAGGTCGATTTCGCCCCGGACGAGCTCGCCGCGATGCCGTGGCAGCAGGCGTGTATCTCGTTCGCGCAGCACATGTTTGATGCGCTGAGCCGGCATGGCAATATCGCGCCCCTGTTGGTCGAGTACACCCCGATCGGGCCGAACGCGTTGGCAAATCGCGAGCGGTGCCTGGCCGTTCTCCTCGGCAACGGTTTTTCACCGGCGGTCGCCGCCCACGCGTATGCGACGCTGGCGCGCTATGTCCTGGGCTTTGCGCTACAACTTGCGGGCGCGACGGCCGACGGTGCTCAGCGGGACGCCGAACTCTCGGCGGCGTTTCACCGGCTCGATCCGTCCCGCTTTCCCGCGACGGTGACCGTCGCCGACGACCTGCCCGTCCCCTTGGCCGACGAGTTTGCGTTCGGGTTGCGGCTCATCGTCGCCGGGCTCGAGCGGTTGCCGAAGTGAACGCAACCGTGCCCTGAACCGTGTGTTGGGGGAACGCCCTCGCATTGAGCCGAAAGGACTTCGCCCGATGATCGACCAAACCTTCGCGCCGGCCGCGGCGCCGGCATTGACCCGGTGGGGCCAACTCGTCAGCCGGTACGGCCTGGTGCTTGTTTTGGTGTGGATCGGCTTCGGCAAGTACGTGAAGATGGAGGCCCGGGTGCTGATTCAGCACAGCCCGCTGATGAGCTGGGTCTATGACGTATTCAGCGTCACCTTCGTCGCGTATGCCCTCGGCACGATGGAAATCGTTGCCGCCCTGCTCATTGCGGTGCAACCGCTATGGCCGCGGGTTTCGGCTGCCGGCAGCGCCCTGGCGGTGGTGCTGTTCTTGGGCACGTTGAGTTTCCTCTTCACCACGCCGGGCGTGGTCATGACGTACGCCCACGGCGTTCCGGTGCTCTCGGCGCTGCCCGGCCAGTTTCTGCTCAAGGATCTGGTCTTGATCGGGGTGGCGCTGTGGACGCTGGGCGACTCACTGGCGGCGGCAATCGCCGCGGGCAAGGAGCGCGGCCCTCGGTAGCACCGCGGCTGCCCGCTCGTCGGCGGCTGGAGCCGCCCCAGTCATTGTGTCGCGCAACGCCTTAAGGCCAGGGCCCGTCGGCCGGTTGCCGCGGCGCGCCCTTGATATGACGAAGCGATCGATTATAGGGTCGAGGCCACGGAGAGGAACCCCAGGCCGTGACCGAAACCGTTCGCCAGGCGCTAGACGTCGACGCGCTGCGGCGCAAGTACGCCGAAGAGCGTGCGCGCCGGTTACGCGCGGATGGCATCGCGCAGTACGTCGAGATGGCCGGTCCGTTCGCCCGATTTGCCGAAGACCCCTGGGTGAACGACGACTTCGTCCGTGAACCGCTCGCCGACGAGGTCGACGTCGCCATCATCGGCGCGGGATTCGGCGGGCTGTTGACCGGCGTTCGGCTACGCCAGCTCGGCGTCGAAAGCGTGCGGCTCATCGACAGGGCGGCCGACGTGGGCGGCACCTGGTACTGGAACCGCTATCCCGGAATCGCTTGCGACGTCGAGTCATACGTGTACATGCCGCTGCTCGAGGAGCTCGGCTACACGCCGACCGAAAAATACGCCAAGGGCCCCGAGATCTTCGCCCATTGCCGCCGCATCGCCGAACACTACGACCTTTACCGCGACGCCTGCCTACGTACCGACGTGCGGGAAATCCGTTGGGACGCAGCACGAGCGCGCTGGATCATCCGCACCGACCGCGGCGACGAGATGCGGGCCAGGTTCGTCTCCATGGCCAACGGGTATCAGGCCAAGCCCAAGTTGCCGGGCATCGAAGGACTGGGCGCCTTCGGCGGTCATGCGTTCCACACCAGTCGATGGGACTACGCCTACACCGGGGACCGACTGCAGCATCTGGCCGACAAGCGCGTCGGCATCATCGGAACCGGCGCCACCGCGATCCAGTGCATACCGCACCTCGGCGCGGTCGCCCGCCGGCTCTACGTCTTTCAGCGCACCCCGTCCTCGGTAGATGTCCGCGCCAATCGCGCGACCGATCCCCAGTGGGCCAACGCATTACGGCCCGGCTGGCAGCACGAGCGGATACAGAACTTCCAAATCCTCACCGCCGGAGGACAAGCCGACCAGGATATGGTCGCCGATGCCTGGACGAGCATCACCCGTAAGCTGCCCGTCATGCGTCACGACGGGGACGGCCTCGCCGATCCCGGACAACGCGGCCGCGACATCGAGCTGGCCGACTTCGCCAAGATGGACGAGATCCGGGCGCGCGTCGATGCGATCGTGACCGATCCTGCGACCGCCGAAGCGCTCAAACCGTGGTACGGCTACTTCTGCAAAAGGCCCTGCTTTCACGATGAGTATCTGCAGACCTTCAACCGGGACAACGTCACCCTGGTGGACACCCGGGGTCGCGGCGTGCAGCGCATCACCGAGACCGGCGTGGTGGTCGACGGTGTCGCCTACGAACTCGACTGTCTTATCTTCGCAACGGGTTTCGAGGTCGGCACCGACTATTGCCGCCGCACCGGGTTCGAGCTGATCGGCCGTGACGGCGTGACACTGACCGAGCACTGGGCCGACGGCGTGCGGACCTTCCAGGGCCTGTGCACGACCGGCTTCCCGAACTGCTTCATCGAAAGCATCGCCCAGGCCGGTCTGACGGTGAACTTCCCGTACCTGCTCGACGTGCAGGCCGGCCACGTCGCGTGGATCATTGCCACCGCGCTCGCCGAGGGGATCACCGAAATCGAGGCCGCGCCATCCGCCGAGGCCGCCTGGGTCGACACCGTGGTGTCCCGGTCGGTCGCCAGTGCCGAGCGGGCCAAGGTGTGCACGCCCGGCTACTACAACCGGGAGGGCAAGGCCGACGCCAAGACTCGGCAGGGCAGCTTCTTCTTCGGCGGACCCACCGAGTACGCCGACATCCTGCAGCGGTGGCGCGCCGACGGTGGCCTGGACGGAATGCTGACCCGCCGCGCGGGGGACCGGCCGTGACGAGCCGAAAAGCGCGCTCCCTCTACGCTATTGGGCGACTGCGCGCGGCGACCCGGCGCCGCCGTGGACCGAAGGTGGTGATCATCGGAGCGGGCTTCGGCGGCCTGGGCGCCGCCGTCGCGCTGCGCCGCGCGGGCATCGATGACCTGGTGATCGTCGAGGCGGCCGACGGCGTCGGCGGCACCTGGCGACGCAACACCTATCCCGGGGCCGCCTGCGACATCCAAAGCCACCTGTACTCGTTCTCCTTCGCCCCCAACGCGTCCTGGAGCCGCACCTACGCGCGCCAGCCCGAGATACTGGCCTACCTCGAATCGGTGGCCGACGATTTCGACCTGCGCCGCCAGCTCATGCTCGACACCACGGTGCGCTCCCTGCACTGGCACCCGCACACCGGCGGGTGGGATTGCCGGCTGGAGCGCGGCGGGCGCTCGACCACACTGACCGCCGACGTCGTCGTGTGCGCGATTGGGTTATTCGGTTCTGCCAACCGCCCTGACATCGACGGCCTGGGCGACTTCACCGGCCCGGTGCTGCACACCGCGCAGTGGGACCACGACCTCGATCTGGCCGGCCGCCGCGTCGCGGTGATCGGCACCGGCGCCAGCGGGGTGCAGGTCGTCCCCGAACTCGCCAAGACCGCCGGGCGCGTCACGGTCTTCCAGCGCACCCCACCGTGGATGGTGCCCAAGGACGACCGACCTTACAGCGCAACCGAATTGGCCCGCTTCCGGCGCAGCCCGCTCGCGCTGCGCCGCACCCGCTGGCAGATCTGGAAGTTCCAGCACGACAACACCGCGACTTTCGCCGAGGACCCCGTGGTGACCGCGCGCGCCCAGATCGCGACGTCGTTTCTCGAGCGCACCGTCGATGACGAGCCGCTGCGCCGGGCGCTGACTCCGGACTATCCGTTCCGCTGTAAACGGGTGTTGCTGGGCGACGACTATTACCGGGCGTTGCAGCGCGACAACGTCGAGCTGGTCACCGACCCCATCGCCCGCGTCGGCCCAGCATCGGTGACGACGGCGACGGGTGGGGAAGTGGGCGTCGACGCCATTGTGCTGGCGACCGGCTTCGAGACCTCCCGCTACCTCTGCGGCATCGACGTCGTGGGCGCCGGCGGCCGTCGGCTGCACGAACACTGGGGCGACGACCCATCCGCCTACCTGGGGGTCGCGGTCAGCGGATTCCCCAACTTCTTCATGCTCTACGGCCCCAACACCAACCAGGGCGGCAACTCCATCGTCTACATCCTCGAAGCCGGGGCGCGGCTGGTCGCCAGCGCGGTGAGCCGCCTGGCGCGCCGCGGCGGATATCTCGACGTGCGCCCGGAGGCCGAAAAGCGGTACAACGACACACTTTCCGCGGACCTGGAGCGCACCATCTGGACGCGGTGCGACAGCTACTTCCGGTCGCCGACCGGGCGCATCGTCACCCAATGGCCGTACACCGAGCTGGACTACGCCCGCCGGACGTGGCGGCTGCGGCCAGGGGAGTGGATCCATGGCCGGGTTGGCGACGATGCCGGTGTATCCAGCGTCGGGGTCGGCGCGCGGGGCTAACCGCCCGGGCCCATGCGGTGCCGCGTAATGACCCAAACACGGTGGGCGTATTTATCTTCAGGCTGATTCTCAAGGCTGCCGCCCGGTGGCCCGATCGTTAACATTCTTAAAAAAGTTCGGTGCCACACGGGGCTGTTTGGCACATCATCATGGTCGGTGGTGGAAGGTGTGGTTGACGTGGTGAAGCTGCTGCCACCCGATACGGCCCGCCGGCCGCTGCGGCTTCCCTGGCTGAGCCTCCTGGGCGTTCTCGCCATCGTCGTCGCCACGACCGCGATCGTGCTGAAGAACCTCCCTGCGGGTGGTTCGAACGAGATCCTCAACGTGTCCTACGACCCGACGCGCGAATTGTATGCGGCGCTGGACAAGCGATTCGTCGCGGACTACCACGCGCACAACGGAACAACGCTGAGCATCAAGGAGTCTCACGGCGGCTCGGGGCGTCAGCTTCGCAGCGTGCTCGATGGCAGTCAAAAAGCCAGCGTGGTGTCCCTGGCGTTGATCAGCGACATCGACACGCTCAGCAAGCGGGGCCTGATCGCCGGCAACTGGCAACAGCGGCTACCGAATGCCTCGGTGCCCTACACGTCGACCGTCGTCTTCGTCGTCCGCAAGGGCAATCCCAAGGGGATCCACGACTGGCCCGACCTGATCAATCCCGAGGTGGCCGTGGTGTCCCCGAATCCGCGGACGTCCGGCAACGGTCAACTGAGCGTGTTGGCGGCCTGGGGTGCGGTCACCACCCGCGGTGGCACCCCGGCGCAGGCGACCGCATACGTGAAGTCGCTACTGCAACACGTCGCGGTTTCCGACGCCGGTGCCCGCAGCGCCGGAGACAGCTTCGCGCTGGCCAAGATCGGCGATGTCCAGCTGACGTGGGAGAACGAGGCGCTGCGCGAGGTGGCGGCGAACAAGGACGAGCTGGAGCTCGTCTATCCGCCGGTCAGCATCCTCGCTCAGCCCGCGGTGGCCTGGGTCGACGCGAACGTGACCGATCCCGCGACGGCGGCCCACGCGAAGGCGTACCTCGAATACCTGTTCACCGACGCCGCTCAGGAACTGGTGGCGCAGTACGGATACCGGCCCTTCAAGCCGGCGATCCTGGCCAAGCATGCCGACCGGCTGCGCCCGCTGACCCTGTTCCCGGTCAGCGCCATCGCCAAGGACTGGAGCGACGCCCGGGAACAGTTCTTCGGCACCAACGGAATCCTGGACACGATCTCGGCGCCCGCCGCGGCGTGGGGTGCTTAGCGGAAAGACGTCGACATCGTGGGTGTGCGTGTGAATTACGACCTGGTGAAGGGTCGGCATGATGTGATCGCCGGGCTGACCGTCGCCGCCATATCGTTTCCCCAGGCGATGGCCTACGCCCTGATCGCCGGGGTGGACCCGAGATTCGGCGTGTACTCGGCGATCGTCGTGACCATCGTCGCCTCGATCTTCGGGTCGTCCTCGCATTTGATCAACGGGCCGACGAGCGCCATCTCGCTGCTGGTGTTCACGGCGCTGGCCTTCATCGACTCGGAGAACTCCAAGGAGCTCTTCGAGGCGCTTTTCCTGCTGGCCGTGTTGGTGGGCGCGTTCCAGATCGTGATCAGCCTGTTCAAGCTCGGCAACCTCACCCGCTACATTTCCGAGTCGGTCATCATCGGCTTCATGGCGGCCGCGGCGTTCCTGCTCGCCATCGGACAGCTGGGCAACGCGCTGGGCGTGCGCGACAAGGGCAACGGCCACATGCAGGTCTTGCGCCGCGTCTGGCTCACGCTCACCCACGGCGATCACATCAATTACCGCGCACTCACTTTGAGCGCGTCGGCGGTGGTGCTGGCCGTCGTCCTGCGCAAGCTGGTGCAACGCTACGGCTGGCCGCAGGTCGACATGCTCGCGGTGCTCGTCATCACCGCGCTGATCGCCTACCTCGCCGGGTGGTCGACGCCGGGCGCGGGCGGCCATACCGCGGTGTCGGTGGCCGCCAAGATCCCGCGCAGCCTGCCCGGGCTGCATGTCCCCGACGTCCACACGGAGTGGCTGCCGCATCTGTCGACCGGCGCGCTGGCCATCGCCTTCGTCGGCATCATCGAGGCGCTGTCAATCGCCAAAGCCATTGCCTACCAGACACAACAGAAGATCGACTACAACCGTCAGATCATGGCCGAAGGCCTGGCCAACCTGACCGGCGGCTTCTTCCAAAGCCTGCCCGGTTCCGGCTCGCTGTCGAGGTCGGCGATCAACTTCCAGTCCGGCGCCGCGACGAGATTCTCCGGAATCGTCTCGGCCGCAACGGTTGCCGCGGCACTGCTGCTGTTCGCCCCGCTGCTGCGCTACGTTCCGCAGCCGGCGCTGGCCGGGCTGTTGCTGGTGACCGCCGCCCGCCTGGTCGATTTCAAGCGCCTGATCTACACGCTCAAGGCGTCCCGCTATGACGCCGGGCTGGTGATCGTCACGGCCTTCACCGGTATCGCCGTCGACCTCGACAAGTCGGTGCTGCTCGGGGTGATCCTGTCGATCCTGCTGTTCGTACCGCGGGCGGCCAAGCTGAAGTCCAAGGAACTCGTCGTCACACCCGAACGCGTTGTCCGCGAGCGCATTCCGGGCGACTCGCCGGATCCCTCGATCGTCATCTACGACCTCGAAGGCGAGTTGTTCTTCGGGGCGGCACCCGAACTCGACCGCTACCTGTCGGCGATCAATCAGCGAATCACCGACGGCGGCATCGCGTTCGTGGTCCTGCGGCTCAAGCGGGTGCGCCACCCGGACGTGGTCTGCATCGAGCGCATCGAGCACTTCCTGCGTGAGGTGACCGAGCGCGGCGTCACCGTCCTACTGGCCGGGGTGCGCGACGATACGCTCGGCGTCTTGAACAACGTGGGCTTCAAGAGCTGGTTCCCGGCCGAGCAGGTCTTCCCCGAAGAAGACGAGGAATTCTCGGCCACCCTCAAGGCGGTGCGCTACGCCCACAACAGGCTGGCGGAACTGAAGGTCAAGGAGCCCTTCACCAGCGCGCCCGAACTCGCCCCGCACTCCGAGCTGTACTACCTCGTCTAGCCGCCGGCGGTCACCCGGGCCCGTTCGGTCATCGAGGCGATGACCCCGCCGTCGTTGAGGATGTCGGTGCCGGTGAGGTATCCGGCCTTGTCGCTGGCGCAGAAGGCGAGGAGCTCGGCCATCTCCTCCGGCTTACCCCACCGCGGGACCGCGGCGTTGGCGACCATCGCGCCGGCGCCGGCCTGCTCCTCGAGCCTGCCCATCTCGGTGTCGATGGAACCCGGCGACACCGACACGATGCGCAGTCCGCGGGCGTTGAAGCGCTCCGCCTGCGACTGGCTGTACCACTTCACGAAGCTCTTGCTGATGGCGTATGCCAGACCCGATCGCGCGTCTTCGGGGGCGATCTCGCATGCCGCGAGCATGGCGGCCATAAAGGCGTCCAGGTCATCCAGCGCCCGCGGAAATTGGTCTGCCGGAACGATTTCCGCGGGCAACATGTGCGCCGCCATCGATGCCACGTTGACGATCACGGCGCCCTCGTCGGCGACCGAGAAGAACTCCTCGTTCACGTTGACGGTGCCGACGGCGTTGGTGCGCATGACGTAGTCGGCGGCGCCCATGCTGGGGCTGACCCCCGCGGTATGGATGACGGAGACCACCGGACCCAGACCCCCGGCGGTCTTGAGCAGATCCGCGACCGCCTGCCGGTCGGTGACATCGCAATCGACCACCGTGGGGGTGATCCCGATGTCCTGCAGCGTCGCGGCCGCGGCCGCGAGCCGGTCCTGCCTGACGTCACACAGCACCAGGGTGTGGTCGCGCCCGACGATTTTCGCCGTGGCCTGCCCCATCCCACCCGCGCCGCCTGTGATCACCGACACTCGATTCATACCTGGACCGTATACGCCGGGCGGCGGGCTAGTGCGGGCGGACGGAACCGTCGGCTTCGAGGTGGGGGTGACCGCTGTGCCGGATGGCCGTGCCGAAGAACGGCGCTGTGAGCGTGCCGGCCACGTGGCGGCGATTGATGATCAACGCCGCGATGGCCACCGCGGCGTAGACACCGCAGAGCAGTAGCCGTCCCTGCGTCGAGAAGATCGGGAACTGGACGACGAACAGGCCGAGCAGTGTGCACGCGGCGGCCCGGTTGAACCGCAGCGCCAAGATCAGCGCCACGCCCATCATCGTCTGGGTCGCGGTCAGCAGCACCTCCTCCACCTGGCGGGGGTCGAGTTGCAGGGACAACCCGCCGCCGCCCAGCAGATGGGCGATCGGCAACGACCCGATAAGCAGGGTCCACTGGTTGACCTTGGAGGAGATCAGCGTGGCGATGGCCGCCGTGCCCTTGCCGCGGGTGGCGAAGATGATCGCGATGATGAATTCCGGCGCTTCGGAGGCCAGCGGCGCCAGCCACTGCACCAGCAGGAAGCGGTTGATGCCGAGTTCGGTGCCGGCGGCAACAAGATTGTCGGCAAAGGGCTTGGCGCACAGCAGGATCACCCCACCCGACACCAGGAAGAGGCCGACCACGGCGGCGCGTCGACGACCGTCGGGCAGGTCCCCCAGAGCGGCCGCGGTGCCGATCAGATCGGGCTCTTCGACGCTGCCGTGGCTGATCTTGTACAGGTAGAAGCCGAACCAGGCCAGCAACGCCAGCCCCAACCCGAGATGGATCTGGCCGCTCGCCGGGATGACGAACGCGATGACGCCGGCGATTAACAGGAAGCCGAGTTCGACGCGGTTTGCTGGTTCCAGCGTCAACCCGGTGCGCTTGTCCGAACCGGACTTGCGGGCGACCAGGATGCTGACCAGCACCACGACGGGCCAACCCAGCCCCATCAACAACCGGTTGGACCCGGTCATGTTGGCCGCGGCGTATTGCGTGTAATCCGCGTTGTGGCCGGACACGAAGGCGTAGTAGAGGTCGACGGCGTATTCGGGCAGTACCGCGATCAAGGCGAGCAGCGCCGTCGCGAGCCCACCGGAGACGTCGACCTGGGCCGCCTCGGCCGCCCACGCCAGCAAGAAGCTGGCCGCCACCACCGCGGCTCCGAAGATCAGCAGGGCCAGCACGGCGCCGGTGTGCAAGCCGGTCACGCGGACGACCACCGCCGGGGCGACGAACGCGCCGGTGATCAGTCCGGAACGGGTCAGGGTGCGGCGCCGCCAGCCGGCCGTCGGCGAGACGGTGGCTGCGGGCCTGTCGGTGGCGAGCATCGTCATCCTTCGCACTGGCGATCGGGTGGCTTACGTCGACGCGGTGGCCGTGGTGAACCGGTGAACCGGTTACCCAACGTACCCGCGGCGGGCGGGCTCAGCAACGCAGTGGGTCAGCGAAAGTGGCGCCGCGCCCAAGCCCGTATTTGCTGTACAGGGCAGTGCAGAAGCAAAAGTTAGGCTGCCCTGATTTCGAACTTTGGCAAACCTCGCGGACGGCGGTGCGCCGCGCAGCGAACAGCCGGGCCGCTCATCGGGCGTCCGGACCCATCGCGGCGGCGGCCGCCTGCGCGAAGAGCTCAACGGCCTGATTGCGGCTCAGCGACGCCAGCAGCTGCGCGGCGGCACGCATGGTGTCGCCCACCATCAGGGTCGGGCCGTTGCCCAGGTTCTCGAACGCCTCGGCGATGACGTCGGACACGGCCGCTGCGTCCGAGGGCGCCTCGTCGGGGGAGCCGATCTGGCCGCGGCTGTATTCGAGCGCGCGCAATGCCGGGGTGTTGGTCTTGCCCAGGATCAGGCCCAGGACGTCGACGCCCTTGTCGTGCAGCTCGGTCCACAGCGCCTCGGCGAAGACCATGTCGAAGGCCTTGGAGGCGCCGTAGGCGACCATGTTGGGTCCGCCGGCCAGCCCCGCACCGGAACCGAAGATGACGATGCCGCCGCTGCCCCGCGCCACCATCGCGGGCGCGAAATGGTGACACAGCTGCATGGGCACCATGCAGTTGCGTTGCACCATCGATTCGGCGGCTTCGATCGAATTGGCAAGGAAGGGCTGGAAATTCGGGTCCGCGCCCGCGCAATACACCAGCATCCCGATCTCCAGGTCAGCGGTTGCCTCGGCGATCGCCGTCGCCGCTGCGGGCCGCGCCAGATCGATTGCGACGGTGCGGGTTTGCGCCGATGTCTTGGCTTCGATCTCGGCCGCGACCCGGTCGAGAACGGCTTGCCGGCGGGCCAGCAGCACCACGTTGACACCGCGCTCGGCGAGCCCTTCGGCGAACGCCGCGCCCACCCCGTCGGACGCGCCGGCCACCAGCGCCCACGGCCCGTATTTCGTCGCGAACGTCATCTAGGCGCCCCCGACCGTGGTGATGCGAACCTGGGTGTAGCGGCGGCGGGCGATGCGCCATCCTGCCGGCGTGCGCACGATGTCGTCGTCGTAGAAACCGATCGCGTTGACGCCAGAGCTGTTGTCGCCGACCATGATCAGGCCGTCGATATAGGTGCGTGCGGTGGCGGTGTCGCCGTGCAGCGTGATGGCCTGGTTGGTCAGGCGGTGCAGCGTATGCCCCGCCAGGGCGTGCACCTGCTCCATGAAGTCGGCCACGGCATCCACGCCTCTCCAGGTGCCGATCTCGCCGTAGTCGAGTTGGCAGTCGTCGGTGAACACGGTGCGAAACAGCGGCCAGTCGCGGCGGTCGATCCCCGTCGCATAGCGCACCAGCAGTTCGGAGATGTCCTGCCGGTCATCGCGTTCGCTCACGGGATGTCTCCATTCGGATGCACGACGATCCGGGGCGGTCCCTCGGACCTGCGGGCCTGATCGAGCGCGTCGGGCACCTCGTCGAGCCCGATGATCCTGCCGACGCTCGGTAGCGGGTCCAATCGGCCCGTCGCGATCGCGTCGAGCGTGCCGTACCAGTCCTGCGGGTGCGGCCCGCCGCCGAACTGGATGGTCACGCCCTGACGGGTGGCGGTGGTGATGTCCAGGGTGTCGCCGGTGTACCAGCCGCCCGCACAGTAGATGCGGGTGCCCATCTCGGCGGATTCGACCAGTTGCTGAATCAGTCCGGACGCGCCCACGCATTCGAATACGACTGCCGGACCGGGCAATCCGCGTTGCGCCCGAACCTCGTTGAACGCCTCGAACGGCGATTTTTCGGCTGGATCGACCACGATGTGCGCGCCGAAGCGGTCGCGGGCCAGCCGGCGCCGGTCGGCTTGAAAGTCCGCGACGACGATGGGTTCCACGCCGCGGCCGGCCAGGGCGGCGACGGCCGAGAGCCCGATCGCTCCCGCGCCGATGACGAGCGGAATCTCGCCCTGCTGCAGCCGCGCCGACCGCACGTAGAACTCGCCCACGGCGAACGCGTCGGTCAATGCGACCGCATCGCTGGACACGTCGCCGGGCACGGGTTTGGCCGCCACTTCCGAAACCACAAGCAGCTCACCGAAACTGCCCTGCGCCTCGGGATGCTGACCGATGATGCGCATCCCACCGGCGCCGCCGTCGACCAGCCGGACCGGCATGGCCGCTACCCGC
This sequence comes from Mycobacterium sp. 1482292.6, assembly GCF_001672995.1. NCBI lineage: Bacteria > Bacillati > Actinomycetota > Actinomycetes > Mycobacteriales > Mycobacteriaceae > Mycobacterium > Mycobacterium sp. 1482292.6. The sequence continues at coordinate 13,455 of NZ_LZKV01000202.1, forward strand.
GTACCGAGGGCGAATTGGTCGGTGCAGCCGGGCCCGTGCCCGATGACCTCGCCGACGAATTCGTGGCCGAGCACGAGGTCGCGCTCGGTGTCGTACAGCGAGCGGCCGGTCGGATCGTCGATGGCAAGTTCGGGATGATCCATGAAGTGCACGTCGGATGCGCAGATCGCGGTGCTCAACGTGCGCAACAGCAACTCACCCGGTCCGGGCTCGGGATCCGGTGTCTCCCGGACCTGTAACCGGCCGTCGCGTAACACCACAGCGCGCAATGCGTTAACTTTCTCGAATAATCGATATAGAATCTCGAATGTTCGTACAACTTTAAGAACGCCGTCGCAAAGGAGTCAAGCGATTCGCGGGTCGACGTCAGCGCCGACCGCCCGGGTGCTCGATGTCGTCGAGCTGCTGGCGCGGTCTGCGGGCGCGCGGCTGCGCTTCTCCGACGTTGTCCGCGAACTCGATCTCACCCAGGCGACCGCGCACGCGATCCTGAAAACGTTGTGCGACCGCGGTTGGGCCAGTCGCGACCCGATCACGAAGACCTTCGCCCTCGGCCCGGCGCTGGCCGTGGTGGCGGCGCGCACGGACACGGCCCGCCCTCTCGCGCACGCGGCGCGGTCCGCGGCGCTGCGGCTCTCCCGCGAGGTCGGCTATGCCTGTTCGGTGGTCGAGAAGTTCGGTGATTCCCTGGTGGTCACCGCCTTTGAGGGTGAACCCGCCACGCAGCCGTCGGGGATACCGGGGGATCGGATTCCCTATGCGCCGCCGTTCGGTGTGGCGATGGCGGCCTGGGACACCGAGGAGGAGCAGCGCGCGTGGATCCGGCGTGGCGCGGGCGGCAATCCCGACCGCACCCAGCGCCTCCAGCAGGTGTTGGCGCACACTCGCGAGCGGGGTTTCGACGTCGACTGGACGACGCCGGCGCTCGCGCAGGCGGTGCAGGTGGTCGGCACGCTGGACAGCAGCGAGATGCCGACTCCGGTGCGCCACATCATGGACCAGCTGCTGGTCGAGTTCACCACCATCGGATTTCTTTCCGACGACAACCCGGGCCGCCGCAAGCAACCCGTGGTGACGATCGCCGCACCGGTTTTCGACGAGCGGGGCCGCGTCGCCCTGATGGTGGCCGTACACCCGCTGTGCGCGTTGAGCGCGCGACAGATCCGGGACATCGGGGAACAGCTGACCGACGAGACGACCGAGCTCAGCGCATCGCCACCGCGGGCGGGCGCGATCGAGGGGGCAGGTGGGGCGACTTAAGCTCGACGCATGGAACTGCGGCAGCTGCGCTATTTCGTCGCGGTCGCAGAGGAATTGCACTTCGGTCGCGCCGCCAAGCGCCTGCACATTTCGGGACCGGCGTTGTCGCAACAGATCATCGCGTTGGAGCGCGAAGTTGGCACCGATCTGCTAGTGCGGGACCGGCGCAGCGTCCGGCTGAGCGAGGCCGGCCGTACGTTCCTCCCGGACGCGCGCCGGATTCTGGCACTGGCCGACGACGCCAAGCACCGGCTGCAGCGGACCGCCGCGCAAAGCTCCCCGGTGCGGCTCGGGTACGTCAGCTGGTTGCCCGACGACATCGACGCCCTGGTGGGGTCCGCGGCGGCCTTGCGGCTGGACGAGTGGGTGTTGCCGTCGCACGTGCAGGCGGACCGGGTGGCCGAGGGCACCCTCGACATCGCGTTGGCCTGGATCACCGACGCGCAGGCCAAGCAGCGGGCATTGACTCCGCACCTGCTTCGCGCCGAGCCGCTGAGCGCGGTCGTTCCGGGGGCCGCGTCATCGGAACCGATTGGCGCACGGCATGTCAGCGTCCTCGTCGACGACGACGCGTCGGCATGGTCATCGTGGAATCGGTTCGCCGAAGCCTTCGCCGCCGACACCGGCGCACGTGTCGTCGGAATCAACGACGGCGGCATCACCGGCGACGCGTTCTACGCGCACGTCCGCAAGATCGCAGGTGCCGTGCTGGAGTCACCCAAGCGCCACACCGCTGCCCTCCCGCCCCGGTTGACCCGGCGCCCCGTCGCCGACCCGGTACCGCTGTGGACGTGGTCGTTGCTACACCGCCAGGACGATGACCGGCCCAGTGTGCGCGGTGCCGTGACGTCGTTGCTGGCGGTTGCGCGCGGTCGTGACTGGCTGACCCCGCCCACCGGACGGTGGTGGACTCCGGCCGACGATCCACACCGGGGCGTCCTGCAAACCGGCGCCGGCGTGCGGTGAGAACCTCCGTCAACCACTCATAAGAAATGGATCGTGGACGCTGCCTCGGCGCGGCGCTTCACTGAAGTGCGTAGAGCGGAGGGGCGAAAAGTGGTGGCACATAACTACGTTGTGGACGAGCTGGCCGATTTCGTCGTCGGTGCCCGGCCGGGGGACCTGACCGGACGACCGCGGGCGCTGATGAAACGCAACCTGCTCGACAGCATCGCGTGCGCCGTCGGCGCCCTGGACGGCGAGCTGATCCCCACGATCCGCGACCACACCGCCCAGTTCGGTGGCGCCCACACGGCCACCCTGGTCGGCGGCGGGCGCGCCTCGGTGGACCAGGCCGCGTTCTTCAACGCGGTGCTGGTGCGCTACCCCGATCTGCTCGACACCTATCTCACGGTGGGTGGGCTCTGCCATCCCGCCGACAACGTCGGTGCGTTGCTGGCCGTGGCCGAGCACGCCGGCGCCGGCGGAGCCGACTTCCTGCTCGCGCTGGCGGTCGCCTACGAGATCCAATGCCGGTTCAGCGCACAGGTTCCCGTGATGGCCCGCGGACTCAACCACGCGCTGCAGCTGGCGATGTCGGCCGCGGCGGGCAGCGCGAAGCTGCTGGGGCTGAGCGCCGAGCAGACCGCCAACGCCATTGCCGCCGCGGCGGCCGACAACGTGTCACTGGCGACGGTGCACGCCGAGCCGGTTTCGAATTGGAAGGGCATCTCGCCGGCCATCACCGGGATGCGCGCCGTGTACACGACGATGCTGGCCGCGCGTGGCATCACCGGACCCAAGGCACTCTTCGAGGGCCCGCACGGGCTGGTGCAACTCTTCGATCAGCGCATCGATCTGCACACCGCCGACCGGAGTCTCACCTGTGTCGAGCAGACCTACCTGAAGCAATACTGCTCGCTCATCCACGGCCAGGTCGTCATCGATGCGATCCTGGCCGTGCGCGGTGAGCACGGTCTGCAGGGTGCGGATGTCGCGCGGGTGGTCCTCGAGGTCTTCCAGGGCGCCTACGACTTCGCCGGCGGGGGAGCCTACGGCGACAAAGACCACCCGACCACCAAGGAGCGGGCCGACTACAACCTCAAATACCTGACCGCGGTCGCCCTGCTCGACGGTGGCGTCGGCCCCGAACAGCTTGAGAACGACCGAGTTTCGCAAAGCGACGTCATCGACCTGTTGTCCCGGGTGCAGGTCGTTCCGGCCGCAGACCTGACCGCGGACTATCCGCAACGCACCGCGGCGCGGGTGCACGTGATCACCCACGACGGGCGCCAATTCAGCCGCGAGCAGTCGGATTACGAGGGATCACCCACCCGCCCGATGTCCTGGGACCGCGTGGTGGACAAGTTCGGTTGGCTCGCCGAACCGTTCTGCGACGAGCCGCTGCGCGACGAGATCGTCGCCGCGGTGGCCCGGCTCGACGAGATCGAGGTCACCGAACTCACCGGGCTGCTCGGATCGGTGCCTTCCACGCCGCGGCGCGCGCGCAGTAGGCCGCGCTTCTGACACCCGTCTGGCACGTAGCGCGCGCCCCCTTGCGTGGCCGACCGCCCGCCATGAATGATCCGGCCATGGGTAAAGAACACGGCCGCAACCGCTGGGAGCTGGTCACCTGCGCGGTTGCCGGTCACGTCACCTACGCGCCCGACGAGAAGTCCCTCGCCGACCGGCTGAGCGGCAGCACCGGGCTGGGCGAGGTGTGGCGCTGCCTGCGGTGCGGCGAATTCACCGTCGGCGAGCCACACGGGCGCGGTCGCGCCGAAGACGCACCGATGATCATGCGCGGCAAGGCTTTACGACAGGCCATCATTATCCGCATCCTGGCGGTCGAACGCCTGCTGCGGGCGGTGGTGATCGCGCTGGCGGCCTATGCGGTGTGGAAGTTCCGCGGAGCGCGCGGTGCCATCCAGGCCACCCTCGATCGCGACCTGCCCATCTTCCGCACCGCCGGCTTCAAGGTCGACCAGATGACCATCGTGCACGAACTGGAAAAGGCGCTGGCGGCCAAGCCGTCCACCCTGGCCCTGCTGACCCTGATGCTGGCCGGTTACGCGCTGCTCGAGGTCGTCGAAGGGGTGGGCCTGTGGCTGCTGAAACGCTGGGGCGAATACTTCGCGGTGATAGCCACCTCGGTTTTCTTGCCCCTCGAGATCCACGACCTGGCCAAGGGCATCACCATGACCCGGCTGGTGACCTTCACCATCAATGTCGCCGCGGTGATCTACCTACTGGTCTCGAAACGGCTGTTCGGGTTGCGCGGCGGGCGGAAGGCCTACGACGAGGAACGACGCGGGGAGCAGCTGCTCGACGTCGAACGGGCCGCGGCCGGAACCTGAGCGAAGCCCGACGGTTACGCCGGTGGCTGCTTGGGGTGGATGAAAACGCCCTCCGCCTCGACGGTGACGCCCTGATCGTCGGCCAGCTGGCCGACGGCGAAAATCTTGACCCCGTCGACGCGATCGACGCGAGCCTCCGCGCGCAGCGGCCTGCCCAGCGCGGTGGGCCGGCGATAGCGCAGGGTCAGCGTGCCGGTATAGGCGGGCCTGTTGGGCTGGTGGGCCGTCGCCCCGAGCACGTGGTCGAGCACCAGGGCGCAGACGCCGCCGTGCACGGTACCCGGTGGGCCTTCGTAGGCGGCGCCGAGCACGAATTCCGACCACACCAGTCCGTCGGGATCGTGATGGATGACCAGCGGTGGGGCCACCGGGTTTCGCAGACCCACCACGGCGTTGCCCCAGGCGATGGTCTGGCCGTCGGCCGTTCGGTGTACACCGAACGGCCCGGGTAGCAGCGCGTCGCTCAATTCGTCTGTCGCACTGTCGATCCTGGCGATGGCCGCCGCCACCGCCGCGGGCCCGGCTTCGGTGCGGATGCTGATGTCTAGGAGTCGGCGGACCGATTCGGCCAGCGGCGCGTAAACCGACTCGAGTTGGCTGAAATCGATGCAGGGCGTGGGGTCATGCATCCTGGCAACTTAACAGTGCGTCCGCTGGGTGGGCTGTGCCCACCGGAGCGCCCGGGGTCACCGGGCATACTGCGCTGGGAACGGAGGAGTCAATGGGGACCTACGCGATAACCGGGTCGGCTTCCGGGATGGGCCGCGAGACGGCGCAGCGCCTTCGGGACAACGGGCACACCGTCATCGGCGTCGACATCAAGGATGCCGATGTCGTGGCCGACCTGTCGACGCCCGACGGGCGCAGGGCGGCCGCCGAACGCGTCCTGGCGTCCTCGGGCAACAGGCTGGACGGCGCCGTGCTGGCCGCCGGGTTGGGTCCCGGCCGCGGCCGGGATCGCGCCCGGCAGATCGCTGCGGTCAATTACTTCGGGGTGGTCGAGCTACTCGTCGCCTGGCGTGCGGCGCTGGCCGCCGCCGAGCGCGCGAAGGTTGTTGTGGTGGCCAGCAATTCGGCGACGACGATGCCCGCGGTGCCGCGTCGGGCCGTCAACGCGTTGCTGGCACACGATGCCGACAAGGCGTGGCGGGCGGTGCGGCTACTGGGCCCAGGGGCGCCGACCATGATGTATGGCGCCTCGAAGATCGCGGTCAGCCGCTGGGTGCGGCGACATGCGGCCTCACCGGAGTGGGCCGGGTCGGGCGTGCGGCTGAACGCCCTGTCACCGGGCGCGATCATGACACCTCTTCTGCAGGAGCAACTCTCGGATCCGAGGCAGGCCAAGGCCGTCCGGGCGTTTCCGGTGCCGGTGGGCGGCTTCGGTGACGCGGGGCACATGGCCGAGTGGATGTGCTTCATGCTGTCCGATGCCGCCGATTTCCTGTGCGGCAGTGTAGTATTCGTGGACGGCGGTACCGACGCGTATTTTCGCCCCGACGACTGGCCCAAGGCTGTGCCCGCACACCGATTGCCCGGGTATCTACGCCGGTTCAAGGGTTTTCATTAGGGGAACTGTTGCGTGTCTTTCCTCGCGCCCCGCGTGTGCGGTAGACCACAGAACGGCTTTTCGTGGCGTTTACCGCGGCGCGGCACCCCCGTAAAACGGCTGCGGTGCAATTGAATGAGACGGCGCACAAGCCGAAAGAACAAAGGATCAGACGGTGGCCACACTTCCAGCCTGGGTCAGCCAGGCTCCCGCGACTTTCGACGTGGTCGCGCCCCTGAAACGTGCCTCCGGCGCCTGGCAGGCGATGCTCAAAAGCACCCGACGGCCGGCCGCCGTGGGCCCGCGGTTGATGTCCCGGGGCGCCGAGCGCTGTTGACGGCCCGGTCAGGCAGACTCAGTCGACGGTGGATGACTACGCAGAACACCAGGATTACTGGAACCACAACAGCGCCTATCACCCGTGGCTGGTCGGCATCGCTTCGCGGCACCGCGGCGACGTTTTGGACGTCGGATGCGGGGAAGGGCTGCTGGCTCAGCGATTAGCCGCGGTGTCGCGCAGCGTCGTCGGGATCGATGCGGATCCGACATCGGTGAGGCGCGCCGCGCAGCGATTGCAGCCGATCGCGAACGCCTCGGCGCAACTGCGGCGTTTCGAGGAGTTCGAGCCGGGCGAGGCTTCCTTCGACCTGATCACGTTCGTCGCCAGCCTGCATCACCTGCCGCTGCGCGACACCTTGCAGAAGGTGCGTCAAATGTTGCGGCCCGCTGGGCAATTGGCGGTGGTGGGACTGTCCGCCAACAAGAGCGTTGCCGACTGGCTGTGGGCCGGTCTCAGCACGCCGGTGGCGCGCGTCGGCTCATTGCTACACCGGGAGACCCGAGACATCGGCGTCGCGGTCGCCGACCCCGACGAGGGCCTCAGTGAGATCCGGCGGGCAGTCACCGATGTGCTACCCGGAGCCCGCATCCGGCGGGGCGTCTACTACCGCTACCGACTGCTCTGGCGCAACGCCTGATTGCAGCGCGCGTTCGCGTTCGCGCCGGCGCGCCCTGGAGGCCCGCAGATTGACGGCGTTGCCGCACGTCTTGACGTCATGCCAGACCCCGCTGTTGTTTTTCGAGCGGTCGTAGAACGTCGAGCCACATCGGTGGTTGTGACAGCGCTTGATCCGCCGCCAGGTGCCGGCTTGCTGGCTCAACAGGATCTCGCCCCACAGCGCCGATGCCAGCCAACGCCAACCGCCGCCATGGGGATCCAACCGCACCTCACCGGCATCGGACAGCGCGAAAGATGCGGCGACGCCGTCGGCGCCATGAGATCGCGATTGTTCGCCGGCGACGAGTTGCTCGATGGTGGCGCGCAGCGCGCGAAGCTTGGCCAGGTCGGCGTCACCCAGCTCGGGGGGCGACAGGTCCACGCCGCGCGCGGACGACCACGCCCGCACGGCGGCCGTCGCCCAGTCGCCGGCGAGGCGTGGTTCGGCCAGCAGGTCCGGCCCGTACCCGTCGATGGCCCTCGTGTTGAGGAAGTCCTGGACCAGGCCCAGGCCGCCGGGAGCGCCGGCGCAGCCGTATCGCTGTGACGCAACCCACGCGGAAGACATATGCAAAGAATACTTGACTATGTCGCGGCGGTCAATTAGCTTGACGTAGGCAAAACACTTTTGCCTACGTCAAAGGAGCAGCATCATGGTCAACGTCAAGGGGTCGACGGTAGTGGTCACGGGTGGGCAGCGCGGTCTGGGCAAGGCCATCGTGGCCGAATTGCTGGACCGGGGCGCGGCGAAGGTCTACGCCACCGCCCGGGCGCCGAAGCCCAGCCAGGACCCCCGCGTGGTCAGCGTCGAATTGGACGTCACCAACCCGGATTCGGTTGCCGCGCTGGCGTCCACGGCGGCGGACGCCGACATTGTCATCAACAACGCCGGAGTTCTCGGCGCCCGGACACTGCTTGACAGCGACATCGACGAGGTGCGAGCGGTCTTCGAGACGAACTACTTCGGCGCGCTGCGCGTGGCCAAGGCCTTCGCCCCGATCCTGGCCGACAACGGCGGCGGTGCGCTGGTCGACATCGCCTCGATCCTGTCCTGGATGCCCGGATCCGGCGGGTACGGCGACTCCAAGGCCGCACTGTGGTCGACAACGAACTCGCTGCGCATCGAGCTCGAGAAACAGGGCACCCTGGTCGTCGCCGCGCACCTCAGCTTCACCGACACCGACATGACCGCCGGCTTCGAGGCACGCAAGAACGATCCGCGCCAGGTGGCCCGGGCGATCGTCGACGGCATCGAGCGGGACGACACGGAGGTGCTGGCCGACGACGACACCCGCTACGTCAAATCGGTACTGTCCGGACCCATCGAGGCGCTGCCCCGGATGGGGTGAACCGCCGCGGCCCAAAGTCACCGGCGCGCCGTACGGCCGCACGTGTTTGGATAGCGATATGTCCGATACCGAACGCATCGTGAGCGCCACCCGCGTGATGTCGGCCAATGCGGCGCGCATCTTCGAACTGATCGCCGATCCGTCCCGCCAGCCGAGCTGGGACGGCAACGGCAATCTGGCATCGTCTGCCTCCGGTCGTGTGCATCGCGTGGGTGACGTGTTCAAGACGACGCTGACCAACGGCGCGGTGCGCGAAAACCACGTCACCGAGTTCGTCGAGGGCAGTGTAATCGCTTGGCGCCCAGCCGAACCCGGCAAGCAGCCGCCGGGGCACCTGTGGCGCTGGGAACTGAGCCCGGTCAACGCCGAACTCACCACGGTGACGCACACCTACGACTGGACGGCGCTGACCGACGCCACCCGCCTCGAGCGCGCCCGCGCGACGACGGCGGAGATGTTGCGCGAGTCCATGGACCGACTCGCCGTGCTGGCCCAGTCGGCGGACTAGGTCCGCGCACCCGCCATCGAAAAACCTGGGCGCGTCAGCCCAACTTGGCGCGCACCCACTGGAACGTCCCGAGGGTCTTCACCCGCACACTGGCAAAGCCGTTGTTCTCCAACGCATCCCCGATTTCGTCGTCGTCGAACGCGTGCGCCCCGACGTTAGGCAGCATCCGCCAATACCGGGCCAGGCGCCCGGCGGTGGGCACCATGACGGCCAGCCTGCCACCGGGGCGCAGCACGCGCGCGATCTCGGCGAGCGCGTCGGCCGGATTCGGAACCAACTGCAGCACGGCGGTCGACACCGCCACGTCAATGGTGCTGTCGCGCAGCGGAAGTCGCTGTGCGTCGGCCTTGAGGAAGCCGACCTGCGGCCCGGCCTCGTTGCGGACCGCGCGGGCCAGCATGGGCTCGGAGATGTCGACGCCGAGGGCCAGCCCCTGCGGACCGGCGGCACGGGCCAGCGACGCGGTGACGTTGCCCGGCCCCGATCCGACGTCCAGCGCGATACCGCCCTGCGGAACGTCCAACCATTCCAGCGGCAGTTGCCATGCGCTGATCCAGCGCCGAGAAAGCGCTTGGGCGTTGTCGTAGAGCAGCGACCCGATCGGCGAGGCCCACGCCGCCTGGATGGGGCCGGTGTTCTGCTCGACGGCGCCACCGGCGGCCGCGCCGGGGCCGAGCAGGTCGAGATAGCCCCGGCTCACGTCGGGATCGGCCGGCGGATCGATGAGCAGGTCCAGCGCGCGCCGGAGGGCGGGAGGCAGCGAGACGTGCACGTCGGTCATGCGTACTCCTTCGGTCAAATACCAAGCCGGACGCCAGAAATCGAACGGAAAGCCGGGATGCTTCGGCTCCGGTGAGTCCCGTCCGCAGCCTACGCCGGGGGCCCCGGCTCTTCGACCGCTGCGATTTGCGGTCCGGTTACCGCCGGACGACGGCGTGCTCGCGGACAAGGGCGTACAGCCGCCAGTACCCGGGCACGCCCTTGAGCGCGGTCTCGCCGCGGTCGCCGAACCGGTGCCGCGAGCCGGTCACGATGTCGCGCAGCGTGGACGACACCAGCACCTCGCTGGGTCTCGCGAGCGCGGCTACCCGAGCGCCGATGTGGACGGCCATGCCCGCGACGTCCGCGCCGCGCACCTCGACCTCGCCGGCGTGAATGCCGACCCGCACCTCGATGCCCAGCACACGAACGGCGTCCACGATGGCGTCGGCGCAGGCGATCGCCGCGCTGGGGCTGGTGAACGTGGCGACGAATCCGTCACCGGCCGTATTGACTTCGCGACCGCCGAACCGCTGCAGTTCGTGGCGCACGATCCTGTCGTGGTTGTCCAGCAGGTCGCGCCAGCGGTGGTCGCCGAGAGCGGCGGCGCGCTCGGTGGAGCCGACGATGTCGGTGAACATGATGGTGGTGAGCAGCCGCTCGGCGTCGGAGCCGCCGCGGACTCCGGTGATGAACTCTTCGATCTCGTCCAGCATCGGGCCGGTGTCGCCGACCCAGTACAGGGAGTCCTGTCCGGGCAGTTCGACGAGACGCGAGCCGGCGATGCGCTCGGCGAGGTAGTGCGCATGCTCGACGGGGCTGAAGGCGGGATTGTCGCGATGGACGATCAGCGTCGGCACGGCGACGCGCGGCAGCCTGTCGCGGACATCGCCCTCCCGGACCTTGTTGATGAACGCACGGGCCATGCTGGGTGACGCCGCCCGGTTGCCGGCCATGTCCCACCACGAGCGGAACGCGTCGTCGTGCGCGACGCTGGGGGCGATGATGCCGAGCATGTCGAAGCCCTGCTCGACGGCGTCCGGCTCCATCCCGACCGACGTGAATCGCTCGGCGGCGTCGAGTTCGGCGCCGATGGGGTAGTCCGGGCCCCGCAGCGTGCGCGCCGCGCCGTTGGCTATGACGAGGCTGTTCACCCGATCGGAGTGGTCGGCCGCGAGAACCAGACCGGCCAGCGAGGTGAAACCCGGAGCGAAGATCGTGGCCTTCTCGCAACCCACCGCATTCATCACGGCGAGCGCATCCTGCGCCCATGACTCCGGACCGAGCATGTCCAGCGAGGGGACCCGGGAGGACAGGCCGATGCCGCGCTGATCGAAGCGGATCACCCGGCAGAACGACGCGAGCCGGCGATGAAAGCGGTACATCGAGGGCTCGAGGTCGACGCAGTCGATCGGGATCAGCGGGCCCGGCAGCATGAGCAGGTCCATCGGGCCATCGCCGAAGACCTGATAGGCGATGTCGATCTCACCGCAACTGGCGTACCGAGTCCGCGGCGCCGCAGAACTCCCAGCCACGGTTCAAGGCTAGTTCAGGCCGCCGACAATTCGAGGCCCATTATCGGGACCGCTCGCCGCCGATGATCGGCACCAGATAGCGCGCGGCGTAGTCGCGAACCGCCGCCGGATCCGACGTGTCGAGCCGGTCGGTGGGGAAGACGATGATGCCCAAGGCGACGCGAAGCAGGATGTCGGCGATGTTGTCCAGGTCGGCCTCGGCCAGGTCGGCGCCGCAACGGCGCAGGGTGTGGGCGATCCCGTCGGCGAACTGGCGAATCGGAAACGCCTGCGACCGGGAGAACATGCCGAACAGTTCGGGTTCGCTCTCGGCGATCCGCGAGTACAGCGCGGAGTCCTGTACCAGGCGCACCCCGAGCGCGAAGGCCTCGACGACCGCCTGTTGCGGGTCGCAGCCGGTTGTCGCCTGGTCCAGGGTGCTGAAGAACCGGCCGGCTTCGCGCCGCACCACGTGGGCGAACAGGTTCTCCTTCGTCGGGAAGCGACGGTAGATGGTGCTGCGGCTGACCCCGGCGCGGGCGGCGACGTCGTCGATATTGGCCCGACGCACGCCGTAGATCTCGAACACGCTGCGCGCGGTGTCCAAGATGGTGCGGTCGAGATCGGTGAGCGCCTCGGCAGTGGCAGAGCCCCGTTCGGACTGCATGATTGGCGGCATCGTATCAACTCCTCGGCATGGTTCACGGCCGACTTTTCCGGCGCGAAGACCTGCCCGGGAGTGCGATGGCGACGCGCGCTTGTTAGTGTTCGAGGCGACTGAAACAAAGACACATTTTTGTGTCACTGATTCACACCGGTTGCCGTCGCGCGGCGCGGGTACGGCGAGGAGGTGGGCATGACCGCCCAAAACGATGAGTTAACCGCGGCAAGTGCGGGGTCGCGTTTCGATACCGGCGTCCGCGAGGCGATGCCGATGCCGGTCGACGACGAGATCGCCGACGCCGCCCCGCGGTTGGGGCCGGACTCGTTGATCTGGAAGTTCTACGGCGACGTCCGGACTCAGCTGTTCGGCTTTCAGCGCACCGCCGGGGTGGAGAACTGCATCGAGCAGCTCGCCCAGGGCGTGCTGGACCACTCCGTCATCTTCAGCGACACGCTCGGTCGGGCCAAGCGCACCGCACCGCCCCTGATGAACACCGTCTACTCCGACGAACCGTACGAGTGGGGCCGCAAGGTGCGGGACTTTCACAAGACGATCAAGGGCACGGTCAGCGACGGCTCGCGCTATCACGCGCTGAATCCTGAGCTGTTCTATTGGGCGCACGCCAGCTTCGTCGACCAGGTCATCTACAACACCGACATGTTCATCCGGAGGCTGAGCCGCGCAGAGAAGGAGCAGATCTTCAACGAGGGCAAGCTCTGGTACAGCCTGTATGGCGTCAGCGACCGCGGGCAACCGCAGACCTACGACGACTTCCTGGCCTACTGGGACGAGATGCTCGACCGGTTCGTCCCCCATAAGACCGTGCTGTACGGCACCGGTTACATCCGCAAGGGCATCCCGGGCCCGCGCCGGATGCCCAAACCGGTGTGGAAAGTGCTCTCGGCTCCGCTGAACGCCTACACCCGGCTGGTCGTGGTCGGAACGCTTCCGCCGCAGATGCGCGAGGTGTGCCAGCTGCGATGGGATGCCAAGAAGGAGAAGCGCTTTCAGCGCGTCGCCGCAGCCATTCGCGCGCTCAACCCGCTGTTGAACCGGCTGCCCGTCCGGGTGCTCTACACGAGCTGGGCGGCCGACGCGTGGGACCGCGCGGGCGTCGACCCGCGCCGGCTGCACAACCGCCCGGCCGCGTAACCGGGTCTGGGGCGGCTCGGCATCGTCGCGGCGATATCCGTGACAGCGCCCGTGCGGATGAGGCATGGTGGTTAGCCGGCTGCGCATTGGGGCATTCCGCTAGGTCGGCTCAGTGGGCCGGTCGATCGAGCCGGTGGCAGGGCGACCCGAAGGAGTACCGCGATGCAGTTGACGGGCAATACCGTTCTGGTCACCGGCGGTGGCAGCGGAATCGGCCGAGGTCTGGCCGAATCCTTCCACCGGTTGGGCAACCAGGTGATCATCGCCGCCCGGCGCAGCGACCAATTGCGGGCCGTCGCCGAGGCCAACCCCGGCATCCAGACGCTGTCGCTCGATCAGGGTGACGCCGCCGATATCCGCCGGTTCGCCACCCAGCTGACCGACCACTACCCGGACCTCAACGTGCTGGTCAACAACGCCGGAATTCAACGGGTCGAAGACCTCACCACCGGCAACGTCGGCCTGGCCGAGCAGTCGGTGGCCATCAACCTGCTGGGCCCCATCCGGCTGACCTCGGCCCTGCTGCCCGCGCTGCTGCGCAAGCCGCACGCCACCATCCTCAACGTCACGTCCGGTCTGGCCTTCATGCCCAGCGCGCTCACCCCGAGCTACTGTGCCTCCAAGGCGGCGCTGCACTCCTACACCGAATCGCTGCGCTTCCAACTGCGCGGCACTTCGGTGCAGGTGATCGAAATCATCCCGCCGCACGTGCAGACCGCGCTGCAGGGCGAGCGGGGATTCGATCCCCGGGCGATGCCGCTGGAGGACTACATCACCGAGACCGTCACCCTGTTGCAGACGCAGCCGCAGGCCAAGGAAATCGTGGTGGAGCGCGCCAAGATGTTCCGGTTCGCCGAGCGCGACGGCACCTACGACGACATCTACCCCCGCTTCAACGAGACGATCACCGCCATGTTCGGCGGCTAGGCCGGGCGGTGCCGCTGAACACCGCGTGCACACAGATGAAATTCCTTGTGAAATAAGCGGATAAGGAGATACGCCGCTGGCCGCGGGCGCCCGTCGTCCTTGGCGGCACCGTCCTGGATGCGAGAGTATCGAGGGCATGGCCGCAGTCGATTTCTCGTTGTTGGACGTCCCACGGGCGGCGCCCGTGGCGGACGCCGAGGCCTACCTGCGGGCGGCGATGGCCTGGCACTTCGGCGACGACACCGGTTCGCCGTTCTGGCTGCGGGCCGCCCGCACGTTGAACTTCAACCCGCTGACCGACGTCAACACCTTCGCCGACCTACAACTGTTCCCCAACCTGGTCAACGAATTACGCAGTGTCCCAGTGGAAGACCTCATTCCGCGCGGTTACGGGCCCCGGCCACCGGTGCCCCAGATCTTCGAATCCGGGGGTACCACCGGCGCCCCGAAACGCACTGTGCAGCTGCCGGATTGGGTCGCACAGGTAGTCGAATGGCAAACCGAGGACTTCGCCGCGGGCGGTTTCCGGCGGGGCCAGGGCTTTCTGTGTCTGATGCCGAGCGGTCCGCACGGCGTCGGCTACTTCTCCCGGCTGGTGTCGCAGCGGCTCGGCTCCGTCTTCCACGCAATCGACATCGATCCCCGCTGGGTGAAACGGCTCGCCGCGCGCGGGGCGGCAACCGAGGTGGCGGCTTACGTCGACCACGTTGTCGAGCAGGCCGTCTTCGTGTTGCAGACGCAGTCCGTGGTCAACCTGCACACCACCCCGCCGCTGCTGGAGGCGATCGCCCGCAACGATCGGGTGGTCGACCTGGTCAACGACAAGATCCGCTACCTGCTGCTCAGCGGGGCGCACGTGGACGCCGACACCCTCGACCTGCTGCGCGACATCTTTCCCGCGACGACCATCGCCATGGCGTTCGGCAGCACCATGGTGCTGTCACAGGCGGTAACCCGGACCGGCGACGACGACTCCTTCGTCTTCGATCCGCGCACCCCGTATGTGGTGTTCTGGGTGGTCGATCCCGACACCGGGGAACGGGTGCCCTACGGGCGTCCGGGTCAGGTGGTGATGCACCACATCAGCAAGGGCATGTTCATACCGAACAACCTGGAGCGCGACCGGGCGATCAGGATGCCCGGACCGGCGGGCGATCTCAGCGATTCGGTCAGCGAGGTGCGGCCGGTGTCCACCTTCGAGGGCGAGGCCGTCATCGAGGGCGTGTACTGAGCGTGGACAGTGACAGTGGCTGTGCGGCAACCGGTTTGGTGGCACTCGACGCCCTCGGTGCGGACGGTGAGTACCGGACCCGCAAACGCGAATTGGTCACCACCACCGCCGGTGCCGCGGTCGCGGAGCTGAGCCTGGTTCCGCCGCTGTATGTGTCGCGGACGCTGGGCGCGCAGCGCAGGACCGCACCGCTGCCCGTTGCCCGGCGCGTGGCCGCGCTGTCCCGCGCCGCCGGCATCTTCGCCGACGGCGTCGTCGCGGGGCTGGATTTCGAGGCCTATGTGGCGTTGGCCGCCCGGATTTCGGGCATGCCGATCGCGGTCACCCGGGCCGGGGCGCGCGGGGTGGCCGACGCGGTGGGCGACGCCGTCGACGCGGTGCGGCCGGCGCGGCCGGTTGGGGCGGCGTTGGACTGGCGCGAGGAGCGGACCCGCGCGGGCGGTGCGGTGTGGGTGCGGCGCGGGGAGGTGTTCGCGGTGCACGCGGCCGGAAACGGCCCGGGCGTCCATGGGCTTTGGCCGCAGGCCCTCGCGCTGGGCTACCGGGTCGCGGTGCGCCCCTCACGCCGCGAGCCGCTGACGGCTCACCGGCTGGTGTGCGCGCTGCGGCGGGCCGGGTTCCGCGCCGAGGACGCCGTCTACCTGCCCACCGACCATGCCGGCGCCGACGAGATCATCCGGGCGGCCGACCTGGCGATGGTGTACGGGGGCCAGCAGGTGGTCGACAAGTACGCCGACGACCCGGCGGTGATGGTCAACGGGCCGGGGCGCAGCAAGATCGTGATCACCGCCGACCGCGACTGGCGCGACTACCTCGACGTCATCGTCGACTCGATCGCCAACCACGGCGGCATGGCATGCGTCAACACCACCGCGGTGCTCTACGAGGGCGATCCCGCCGCGCTGGCCCATGCCATCGCCGAACGGCTGGCGGCGATCGAACCGCTGCCCACCGATGACGAGCGGGCGGTCCTGCCCACCCTGCCCGTCCACCAGGCGCGCGCGGTCGCGAACATCTTGGCGGCCAAGGCCGTCGGGTCGACCCCGCTGCTCGGCGCCGACCGGGTGGTCGCCGAACTCGGCTACGGCTACGCCGCGCTGCGCCCGGCCCTGCATGTGATGGCACAACCCGATCCGGACCAGCTCAACCTGGAGCTGCCCTTCCCGTGTGCGTGGGTGTCGGCCTGGTCGCGCCACGACGGGGTCCAACCATTACGGCATTCGCTGGTGGTCACCGCGATCACCGGCGACGAGGCGCTGATCGACGATCTGATCGCCGAGCCGACCGTCGGCAACGTCTACTGCGGCCACCACCCCACGTGGTGGCACGCCCCGCACATTCCGCACGACGGATTCCTGGCCGATGCCCTGATGCGCAACAAGGGCTTCATCAGGGACTAGCCAGGAACCCCTGGCAGGCGGTTACTCTCCGAAGCTGCCACGCGGCGACGCGACCGCCGTTGCGGCCGGGCCGTCCAGGGCCAGGTGGCTGGAGGCGAACGAGACTCCCTTGTCGATCATCGCGCTGTCGTCGGCGTAGGTGTCGTGCGCGGCGAAATTCATCCCGTCGGAACAGACCGGGTCCTCGGTGGCGCACACCTTGATGGTCTTGTCCTGATACGCCGGGCCGATCACCACGGGCGGTTCGTTGAGGAAGTTCATCGCCCGCACGTTGGGCATGCCGAACAGCACCACCGAGGAGACGTGGTTGGCCACGTCGGGGGCCAGCGGCTTGGGCACGGTGTTGGGGTCGATGCCGTCGGGCACGGCGGCCGAGGTGACAAAGCCCATCACGGCCGCGCCCTGCGAGTAGCCACCGAGCACCATCTTGGTGTTGGGGCAGTCATGGGCCATCGAATTCACGTGCGCGCCCGCGTCTCTGACGCCGTCGATGCCGGTCGCCCACTGATCGCTGGCGGGGTAGTTGACGGGGTAGACGTCGAAGGACCGTCCGCCCACGCGCTGGTGCAGGGCGTCGACGAAGGCCTGGCCGGTGGGGCCCACGCCCGGTGCTTCACCGGTGCCGCGGGCGAACACCACTTGCACGTCCGGACACTGGGCCGACGCGGAGGGGATAACGGAGGCGGACACGGCCGAAACGGCCACGCCCGACGCTGCGAGAACTACTGCGGAACCAAGGGTACGAATGACGTGACGTGCGATCATGCCGCCATTGTGCCCAGCCAACACGCCGCTTAAACACCAGAAACACCGAAATTACCGTGTTCTCATAAAATAACCGCCGCGATTGCGGACGGGCTGAGATTGGTTGTGCGCGACGCCATCCGGCGCGGGCGCCCGGGCCCGTCGCGCCCACCGCTCGCTCGGGTCGCCCGCTGGGCGGCGGCGCCGGGCCGGAGCGCGGGCCCGCACCCCAGTGTGGTCTGCTACTCGTAGTTACGAACCGGGGTTACGGTGAAGCAACAGCCGACCTCGGCAAGCGGCTCGAGTGAATGCGGCAGCGAAGTTGAACGCACTAACGCAGGCCCTGAACACGGTCACGGACCACGTGGCCAACCCGGCGCGGGTGTCGGATCCCGACAAGTTGCGCGGCGCCGTCTCCGGCAAAACCGTCTTGGTGACCGGCGCCTCCTACGGCATCGGCGAGGCGACCGCGCGCAGCCTGGCCGCCGCGGGAGCCACCGTCCTGGTCGTCGCCCGATCCGAGGAACGGCTCTGCGACCTGACGGCGTCGATCAATGCCGGTGGGGGCCACGCGGTTGCCTATCCCACCGACCTCACCGACGAATCCGCGGTGAGCACCCTGACCAAGGGCATTACCGAGGAGCACGGCCCGCCCGACATCGTGGTGAGCAACGCCGGCAAATCGTTGCGCCGCTCGCTGCATGACCAGTACGACCGGCCGCACGACTTCCAGCGCACGATCGACATCAACTACCTGGGACCGGTGCGGCTGCTCCTGGGTCTGCTGCCGGCCATGCGCGACAACGGCAGCGGGCACATCGTGAACGTCTCGAGCGTCGGGGTGCGGGTGGCGCCGGGTCCGCAATGGGGTGCCTATCAGGCATCGAAGGGCGCCTTCGACCGCTGGTTGCGCAGCGTCGCTCCGGAACTGCACACCGACGGCGTCGATGTGACCACTGTCTACTTCGCTCTGGTCCGAACCAGGATGATCGCGCCCACCCCGCTGCTGGGCCGCCTACCCGGCCTGTCGGCGGACGAGGCCGCCGACGCGATCGCCAAGGCGGTCATCGAGCGGCCCCGCACCATCGAACCGCCCTGGGTGCTGCCGGCCGAGCTGGCCTCGGTGCTGCTGGCGGGGCCGGCCGATTACGCCGCCCGGCTGTGGCATCGCCGGTTCTTCAGCGAGTCCGACACCGACGAGGCCGACAATGACGAATGACCGGGTGATTCCCACCGCTGCCCGGGCCCTGCTGCGCTCGGGCCTGCTGAGTCCGCCGGCGCCACTGGCGGGTTTCCGGCTGCTTCGCGAGGCACGCCGGGGCGGCACCAATCCGTACACCCTGCTGGCGGTCACGACGGCCCGGTGGCCCGACCGGACCGCGATCGTCGACGACGACGGCGCGCTCAGCTATCGCCGGCTGCAACTGGTGACCGAGTCGCTGGCGCGGCGGTTGGCCGACGACGGCGTTGCACCTGGGCAGGCGGTCGGGGTGATGTGCCGCAACGGACGCGGTTTCGTGGCCGGCGTGTTCGCCGCCGCCCTGCTGGGCGCCGATGTCGTCCCGATGAGCACGGAGTTTCGCAGCGACGCGCTGGCGGCCGCGGTGCAAGCGCACCGCATTTCGACCGTGGTCGCCGACGCCGAATTCGTCGAGCGGCTGCGGGCCGCTGACGAATCGGTCGGCACCGTCGATCCGGCGACGGTCGGCGCCGACGAAGGCGCCCGCAGACCGGCCGTGGCCGCCCCCGGCCGCATCGTCCTGCTGACATCGGGCACCACCGGCACCCCCAAGGGGGTGCCCCGCTCACCGCAGCTGCGCTCCGCCGTGGGCGTGTGGGTGACGATCCTGGACCGCACCCGGCTGCACACCGGGTCGCGAATCTCGGTGGCAATGCCCATGTTTCACGGGCTGGGGCTGGGCATGCTGATGCTGACCCTCGCGCTCGGGGGAACCGTGCTCACCCGCCGCGAGTTCGACGCCGAAGCCGCGCTGGCGCAGGCGTCGCTGCATCGTGCCGACGCCTTCACCGCGGTGCCGGTGGTGCTCGCGCGCATCCTGGAGCTGCCCGAGCAGGTGCGGGCGCGAAACCCGCTGCCCTACCTGCGGACGGTGATCTCCAGCGGCGACCGCCTCGATCCCACGCTGGGCCAGCGGTTCATGGACGCCTACGGCGACGTCCTCTACAACGGCTACGGCTCCACCGAGGTCGGCATCGGTGCGCTGGCCACGCCGGCGGATCTGCGCGAAGCGCCCGAAACCGTCGGAAGGCCGGTCGTGGGCTGCCCGGTGCGGATCTTCGACAAGAACGACCGGCCGGTCGGGCCGCGGGTCACCGGGCGGATCTTCGTGGGCGGCGAACTGACCAGCGACGGCTACACCGACGGCGCCGCGAAGGCCGTCATCGACGGCATGACCAGCACGGGCGACATGGGCTATCTGGACAACGCGGGCCGGCTCTTCATCGTCGGCCGCGAAGACGACATGATCATCTCCGGCGGCGAGAACGTCTATCCGCGCGCGGTCGAAAACGCGCTCGCCCAGCACCCCGCCGTCGCCGAGAACGTCGTCATCGGAGTCCCCGACGAGCGGTTCGGTCAGCGCCTGGCCGCGTACGTGGTCGCCCAGCGCGGCAGCGAGATCGACGCCGCGCAGCTGCGCGAATATTTGAAGGACCGGGTCTCCCGCTTCGAACAGCCCCGCGACATCAACGTCGTGGACAGCATTCCGCGCAACCCGACCGGCAAGGTGCTGCGCCGGGAGTTGTCCGGCTGAACACGATCATTCCTCGCCGGGCTCCAGGGCGGCGACCTGCTTGGCCAGCCAATTGGGGGCCAGCGCCGAGATCGCGGTGGCTCCCGCCGTCGAGCCCAGCACCCCGGACCAGGCGACCGGCCCCAGCGGCGTGCAGCCGAAGAACTGGCTGATCACCGGGGTTTGCACGATGCCGACCAGGACGCCGGCGCTGCCCAGGGCCGTCGCCACGACGAGCGGGCTGTGCCGGCGGGTCAGCAGCGTCTGCGCCAGCTGCGTCGTCACCAGCGCGGTCAAACCCATTGTGGCCGTGCGCCTTTCGGTACCCGGCGTCCAGCGCCCGATCGCCCAGGCGGCCGTCGCCCCGGCGGCAGTGACGGCGCCACGGGTGACGATCTGGCGCATCAGCGGGGCGTCGAGTGAGGGCGTGGCCCCGGTGAGCACGGCGCGCCGGTGCAGACGGCGCGCCTCCTCGGCGGCCTCGGCCGATTCGTATTCGGCTTCGTCGGGTTCGACGTATTGCGAGGTGACGGCTACCGCGAGCGCGGGGAACATGTCGGTGAGCAGGTTGACCAGCAGCAGCTGACGGGTCCCCACCGGGGCGCGGCCGGCGCCGAATGCGGTGCCGATGATGGTGAACAGCACCTCACCGACGTTGCCGCCGACCAGGATCGTGACGGCGTCGCGCACGCCCGCCCACATGCTGCGGCCCTCGACCAGGGCGTCCATCAATACGCCAAGATCCTCGTCGGTCAACACGATGTCGGCGGCGCCGCGAGCGGCCGACGAACCGCGACCGCTCACCCCGATACCGACGTCGGCCATCCGGATGGCGGCGGCGTCGTTGGCGCCGTCGCCGACCATCGCCGTCACCCGGCCGCAGCGCTGCAGGGCGGCCACGATCTGCACCTTCTGCTCGGGGCTGACACGGGCGAACACCTGCACGTCGGCGACCAGCTTGGCGCAGGCGTCCTCGTCGAGGCCGGCGAGTTCGGCGCCGGTGACCACTCTGGCGCCCTCGGGCAAGCCCAACTGCCGGGCGATCGCGCGCGCCGTCACGGGGTGGTCGCCGGTGATCAGCACCACGTCGCGGTCGGCGTCCACCAGCGCCTCGATCAGCGGGCGCGCCGACGCCCGGGCGGTGTCGGCCAGCCCGACGTAGCCGAGCAACTCGAGGTTCTTCGCCGCGGCGTCCACGGCGTCGGCGTCGGTGTCGTCGTCGTCGGTCTCGTGCTTCCAGCCGCGCTGCAAATTCGCCGACCCGGACGCCGACCTCGAGCGGGCCGAGGCGGTGGTGCACGGCCTCGCCGAGCAGGGGCTGCGGGTGCTCGCCGTGGCGCAGCGCGGCTGGAAGCACGAGACCGACGACGACGACACCGACGCCGACGCCGTGGACGCCGCGGCGAAGCCTCG
>NZ_LZKV01000203.1:0-570 GCF_001672995.1 Mycobacterium sp. 1482292.6
CCGTCACCGCTGGTCGGGGCGGTGGGCGCGGGCTCGTTGGCGGGCTCGGGGTTGTAGTCGACCAGAAACTCGTGCCAGCTCGGATCGACGGACGAGGGGTCGTCGCGGAACTTGCGGTACATCTCCTCGACCAGCCATTCGTTTTGCCCGAACGGTGAACTTATGTTGCTCACGACCGCAGTTCGCCTCAATCCTTCTTTTTCGCAGGCGCATTCCCGCGGCGCCTGCAACCTTGTCGGCCCCGGATGGCCGAACACTCATACCCATGGCGGTACCCATTGTTCCGCCCTATAAAGGCTAACCTTTCGCCGCCGATCCGCCAGGCTGACCGGGGCACCGGGTGGGGGCTAGCCCGGCCGCGCTTGCGATCGCACGGCCGCGCTTGCGATCACGGCTAGCCGGCTTCGTGGACCGGGGGGACCAGATGCAGCGCGCGGGGCCAGCGCGCGGGCGGTGTGCCGAAAGCCCGGCCGGCGTTGCGGATCATCTTCTTGCCGGCGAGGTAGTTGCCGATGGCGCCCACCACGACCCCGACCCCGACCGGCAGCAGTTTGCCGAACAGCAGGGCGC
>NZ_LZKV01000204.1:0-24905 GCF_001672995.1 Mycobacterium sp. 1482292.6
GATCTACTGAACGACGACCGCCTGCAAAACATCAAACACCGTGCCATGGAGCTGTTGCGAGCCCCGACAGCTGCGCACCGCTGACGACAGAAAGACGCCGATGCGACTGACACACACCCTCGCCGTTGCCCTGATAACGATGCTGACCGCCGTCGGCTGCGCGGCTGTCGGCAATATCGGCGGCAAAGACATCGTCTCTGGCGGCGGGGCGGTGCACCTCACCGTCGGCTACCAGCCGTATTACACCGAGGCGTGGTCGGGTGTTGTCATGCGGGGCAAGGAGTTCTGGAAGAAATACCTGCCGAGCGGCTCGACGGTGGACTTCCAGGTCGGCCTGCAGGGCTCGATCGTGGTGAGCCAGCTGCTGGCCGGCAAACAGCAGATCGGCTACGTGGGCGACATGCCGTCCATCGTCGGGGTGAGCAAGCGCAGCACCCGAGACTTGCGAATCGTTGCCACACTGGGGCTTTCAGAAGACCAATGCGGCGTGTTCCTGGTGCGGCCCGACGCGCCCAACTTCGCCAACCAACGCGACGCGCTGGCCTGGTTCAACGGCAAGACCGTCGCCACGCCACAGGGCAGCTGCACCGACCGCATCGCCCAGGCCAGCTTCGATGCCCTGGGCATCAAACCGGCCGCCTATCTCAACCAGAGCATCGAGGTGATCACGTCAAGCTTCCAGAACCACACCATCGACGCCGCCATCGTCTGGGAGCCGGTGCCGTCGAAACTGATCAACGCCGGACTGGCCAAACGCGTTGCGAGCGGCGCGCTCACCGGCCAGCACGACGGCGGATTCCTGGTAATGGACAAGGAGTTCACCGACAAGCATCCCGACATCGCCAAGAGCTGGCTGAAGGCGGAACTCGACGCCCAGCGTTACCTCGCCGATCCGGCCAATGCCGACGAGATCGTGCGCCTCGCCCAGAGCCAAACGGAGGGCTATTCCGCGGCCGATCTGCGCGACTCGCTCTACCGCAAATGGCCCGCCGAGCAAGGCGGCAGCACCGAGGGCATCCGGCTGCGCCTTCCGTTCGCGCCCACCGGTGAGAGCGCCGACCTGATCAAGACGGCTACCGACTTCCTCTACCGCATCAAGGCGATACCGGCGGCCACGCTGCCCGACGGTGCGGTCCAGCCGGATACCGCCACCGCGGTGCTGCGCGACGCCGGGCTCAATCCGGCCGTCGGCGCGGGATTCGTTCGGGCGCAATAGGCCACATTCGAATCATGATCAACGCAAACCTGGCGGCCGGCCGGGGACGTCCCTAGGCTGCCCAGGTGACGACGAGCAATCCGGCGCCGGCGCGTGTGTCACTTCGCGGCGTCAACCGCACGTTCGGCACGCACCCCGTGCTGCACGACGTCGACGTCGAAATCGAACCGGGCGAGGTCGTCGCCTTGCTGGGGGCGTCGGGCAGCGGCAAATCGACGCTGCTGCGACTGATCGCCGGCCTGGACCTGCCCACCGCCGGACGGATCGAGATCGACGGCGAATCCGTCCGGGGGATCGACCCGCGCTGCGCCGTGGTGTTCCAGGAACCCCGCCTGCTGCCCTGGCGGTCGCTGTCGGCCAACGTCGAGTTCGGCCTGACGCCGGGTGCTGGGCGGTCGAAAGGCCTTGCCGCAGTGCAGCACTGGCTGGACGTCGTCGGCCTGACCAAGTTTCGCGATCACTACCCGCGGCAGGTGTCCGGCGGTATGGCGCAACGCGCTGGCCTGGCCCGGGCACTGGCCCGGCGCCCCAGCGTCCTGCTGCTCGACGAGCCGCTGGCCGCCCTCGATGCGTTGACCCGCCTGCGCATGCAGGACCTCCTGGACACGGTGCAACAAGAGGCCGGCACCACCACGGTGCTGGTGACGCACGACGTGGACGAGGCGGTGATTCTCGCCGACCGGGTTCTGATCCTGCGCGCCGATGCGACCGGCGGCGCCGGGATCGTCGCGGAATTCGACATCCCGATTCCCAAACCACGCGACCGCGGCGACCCGCGCATCACCGCGCTGCGTGATCAGCTACTGGACGAACTCGGCGTGCCCCGACGCAGTGGTGCAACCGCGTCGTCCGTGATCGATGAGGAGGCGAAAACGTCGTGAAACGGCGGTATCTGACGACGATGGCGATGGCGGCCGCAATAGTTGCCGCGGCGTCGGCCTGCGGTTCGAGCAATGGCACGGCGACGGCGAAGGACCTGCACCTGGACTACGCCTACTACAACCCGCTGAGCCTGGTCATCCGCGATCAGCACCTGCTCGAAAAGCAGGGTTATAACGTCACCTGGGTGCTGTCGCAGGGCAGTAATAAGGCCAACGAGGGGCTACGGTCGAAGGCCCTGGACTTCGGCTCCACCGGCGGTTCGCCCGCCCTGTTGGCGCGGGCCAACGGCACACCGATCAAGACCGTCGACGTGTACGCCAAAGGAGAGTGGACGGCGCTCGTTGTCGCCAAGAACTCACCCATCAACTCCGTGGCCGACCTGAAGGGCAAGAAGGTCGCGGTCACGAAGGGGACAGACCCGTACTTCTTCCTGTTGCAATCGCTTGCCACGGCGGGGCTTTCGCCCGCCGACATCGAGGTCGTCAACCTGCAGCATGCCGACGGCAAAACCGCTCTGGAGCGCGGCGACGTCGACGCGTGGTCCGGATTGGACCCGTTCATGGCCGAGACGATTCAGCAGCAGGGTTCCCGCATCATCTACCGCAACCCCGATTTCAACTCCGGCGGTGTCTTGAACGTGCGTGAGGACTTCGTCTCGGCGCATCCCGATTCCGTCCAGTTGGTGGTCAATACCTACGAGGAGGCCCGCAAGTGGGCGACGAAGCACCCGGCCGAGCTGGCGGCACTGCTGGCCTCGCAGGCGAAAGTACCGCTGAGCGTGGCGCAAGAGGAGCTGGGCCGAACGGCGTTGGACATCTCGCCGGTGCCGGACGATTCGCTGCGCGCGGTGCTGACCAGGGTGGTGCCGCTGGCCGTGGCGGACGGCGACATCAAATCCGAGGACGCCGGCCGCAGCGCACTGAACACACTGTTCGAGCCGAAGTTCGCCCAGCAGGCGCACTGACGCCGAAGGCCGGGCGGCTGGCGAAATTGCCGGTGGCGCTGGTCGGCCTGATCGTTCCGGTATTGCTGCTGGTGATCTGGCAGCTTGCCACGGCGGTCACCGGGTTCTTCGCTCCCAGCCAGCTGCCGCCTCCCGGCGACGTGGTGTCCGCACTCGGTGGGTTGCTTCGGCACGGCGAGCTATGGACCCATCTGGAGGCCAGCGGTTCGCGGGTGCTCGTCGGCTACCTGGCCGGGGCCGGCGTGGCGCTCGCGTTGGGCTCACTGGTGGGGTTGTCGGTCACCGTGCGCAGGCTGCTGGCGCCCACCCTGGCCGCCTTTCGGACCGTGCCGTCCTTGGCGTGGGTGCCGTTGCTGCTCTTGTGGTTTGGCATCGACGAGACGCCGAAAATCCTGATGGTCGCCATCGGTGCATTCTTTCCGGTGTATACGACGACGGCATCGGCGCTCGCCCACATCGACCCCCACCTGCTGGAGGTCGGGCGAGCCTACGGGCGCCACGGTGCCTCGCTGTTGACGGCGGTGATGCTGCCCGCCGCGGCCCCCGAGCTGGTGAACGGACTGCGGCTGGGGTTGGCCAACGCGTGGCTGTTCGTGGTCGCAGCCGAACTGATCGCGTCCTCGAAGGGACTCGGGTTCCTGCTCATCGACAGCCAGAACACCGGCCGCACCGACGTCATGCTGCTGGCCATCGTGCTGTTGGCCGGCCTGGGCAAGCTCACCGACGGCGCCTTGGGCGCGGTGGAGACCCGGATCGTGCGGCGACGCGGGTAGTCCGCGTCAGCAGTGAGCAGTAAGGCAACACCCAAAAGGGTACGGGCGCTTGCGTTGTCGAGCCCACCCGTCATCAGAGGTGCTCCGGCGAGGATCAGGATGCCCTGCGAGTGAAGCGCCCGCTGCATCAGGTGAGCCCGCGGGGAATAGACCGATGTAGATGCGCGCGTAGCTGTAGCCGGGCTCGAAGCCGGTGCGCCGGCCGCGTTCGCTCGTTGCATCCTGGTGGCCATGCTTCACGTGGGGCCGGCTTACCCGCACAATAGCGCGATGCGTGCGATGCGAGAGGTCCGAAGAATCACTGCGGGTGTTCGCCGATGCCTGCTGACCCTCGCGTTGCTGATCGCGCTGGCGGGGTGCGGCGACGCGGCGCAGCGCGGCGCACCCCGATCTGGCGGTGATTTCGCGGGCCGGGTCGAGATCGGCAATGGGCGCCACCTCTATCTCACGTGCCGCGGAAAAGGCGGCCCGACAATGATTTTGGAGTCCGGCTATCACAACTCATCGGATCCGTGGAGTAACTCCGACGCCACCGCACCGGCCATCGGCCCGGCCGTATTGACGGCCCTGGCCGCTGATCACCGAGTCTGCGCCTACGACCGGCCCGGCACGCTGCGTTATCCCGATCCGCCCAGCATCACCGACCGCAGCTCACCGGTTCCGATGCCGCGCACCGCGCGGGACGTGGTCCAAGATCTGCATGCGTTACTGGCCGCCGCCCACCTTCCGGGCCCGTACGTTCTGGTCGGTCACTCGCTCGGCGGGCTGTTCATCCGGTTGTATGCCCAGACGTACCCGGATCAGGTGCGGGCCCTGGTGTTCGTCGACGCGTTCGCCATCGAGATACCCAGTCTGCTCGGACCGGACTGGCCGACGTATCGCCAAGCGTTGGACCAGCCGTTGGCCCAGTTCGCGAATTCGCCGACGTTCGAGGAGATCGACATCGACAAGAGCGTCGAACAAGTCGGCGCGGCCCCGGCTTTCCCGCCGGTCCCGACCGTCGTGCTGACAAGGACCGAGCCGTTCGCGATCCCGGGCACCGTTGCACCCGAGGAGGGCGCGAAGCTGGAACAGGCGTGGCGAGACGCCTCCGCGGATCTGATCGCGCTGCGGCCCCAGACCCCGCACCTGATCGCCACCGGCAGTGACCACTTCATCCAGGTTCACCAGCCCGATGTGGTCGCGGCCGGGGTACGCCTGGCGGTGCAGCGGTCGGACCCGAACCGCTGACCGGTCAGAAGAACGTCCCGGCGTGCGGTGCCTCGGGGACCGCGAACAGCCGATCGGCCACGTCCAGCGCCACCGGATCGTCGGCGCGGGCCAGGCCGGCTTCGGCGAGGCTGCGCCAGGTTGTGCCACCGAGCAGCGCGGCGCCCAGTCCCTCGATCCCGACGCGGACGTCGGCGCCGCGCGTCGTCGGTTCGGCGCCGTCACCGGTGATGCTGAAGTTCGCCGAATTATCCGGCAGCAGTGGGTCATTCACCGCGATCGTCACGATTCCGTCGCCGACATAGGAGCGTGCCGCCAGCGCACGCTGCGCGTCGATGACCCGCAGCCATGTTTCGTCGTGCACCGCGGTGACCTTCACCGCCCGGCGGTCGAGGAACAGCCAGGGCAGCGTGTCGTCGAGGGGAAGCATCCAAAACAGCACGCGGTCAACCAGATCCAGGCCTAGCAGGAAACGCAGCAACCCGAGATACGCGTCGGCGGTGGGCGCGAAGAAGTCTTCGACCACCACGGTGCGCTGCTCGCTGACGAACCAATTCTCGGTATTGATCGGCCGGTAGCGGACGAAACCCGATTCGGCGCCCCGGTCGCCGTGCACCGCGACATACCAGGCCCCCGAAGACGATTCGGTGCGAAGCCGGGCGCTTTCCCACCACACGCCGGGACGGTCGATGGTGCCGGGCCGAGACGGTCGATTGGTGTCGTAGATGCGGGGCAGGAGTTCCCAGACCACGGCGGCGTCCAGCAGGCGCACCGGACCGCCCAACCCGACGCCGGGCCGAAACGCCGCGGGCGCGGTCGTGATTTCCACGCTCTGAAAGGAACTGGCCACCCCGTAGCCGTACCGGCCATAGATGGTGGCCTCCGAGGCCCGCAACGATGCGACCACCTCGCCGCGCGCGGCGACGTCGTGCAGCTGGTGGCCGACCAATGCGGTGGCGATGCCGCGCCGGGTGAAGGACGGCAGCACGCCGATGTGGGTCACGGCGGCGTGGTTCACCGTGGCCCCGCCGGGAAGGGTCAGCGTGCTCGTCACGGCGTCCGCGGTCCCGACGAGTTGTCCGTCGACGAACGCGCCGATGGTGCGGCCGGGGTCGAGCAGCTTGGTGATCTGGCCGGGCGGCAGGTTCGACAGCGGCGGCAGACCCACCATCGCGGTGCGAAACAATCTGGCCGCGGCGATGAGCTCGTCCTCGGTGTCGAGAACCCGGATCTCGGTGCTCATTGGGTCATCATGTCTGTATGGCGCACAAGGTCACCCGACGGGTGCGATCCCCGCGTTGGAGATCGTGAAGCCGCGGCCCGAGGACACCGTGCAGGTGACTCCGTCGGGCTTGGAGGTGCAACTGAACGGACCCACTCCGGCGGTGTGGTCGTAGGCCAGAACCGGCGTGCCGATGCCGGCGTTGCCCAGACACGACGTGCCCGTGCAGTTCGTCACCGCGCCGGTGGTGGACAGGCGCACGGACGCGGGCGGCTCGTTCGTTTGGCAGTAGGCCTCGTCGGGGATGCCGGGATCGCGCTGGTAGTCGATCTCGCAACTGATGTTGCGGGACGGGGACAAAAACGCGCACGTCGACGCCGTGCACGCGGGGTTGTCCGCGGTCGCCCGGGGCGCGCCGACACAGCAGCCAACCAAGACGATCCCGAGTGCCGCGATGACCGCACGCTTCACGTCAGCCCCTAACGGTTGGTGTGCCGCAGAAGCTATCAGACGCCGCCGCGCCGCAGGGCCGCTAGCGGATAGGCAACCCGGTCAGCGCACGCGAGATCACCAGACGCTGGATCTCGCTGGTGCCTTCGAAGATGGTGAAGATCTTCGCGTCGCGGTGCATCCGCTCCACCGGGTAGTCGCGGGTGTATCCGTTGCCGCCCAAGATCTGGATGGCCTCGTCGGTGACGTAGACCGCGGCCTCGCTCGCGACAAGCTTGGCCATCGAACCCTCGGCCGAGTCGAAGTTCTGGTTGTTGCGCGCCATCCAGCCGGCCCGCCACACCAGCAGCCGGGCCGCGTCGATGCGGCTCTTCATATCCGCGAGCTTGAACGCCACGGCCTGGAATTCGCCGATCTTGCGACCGAATTGCTCGCGCTGACTGGCGTATTCGAGGGCATACTCGTAGGCGGCCCGGGCCACGCCGACGGCCATCGCTCCGACCGTGGGCCGGGTGCGCTCGAAGGTCTTCATCGCCGCCTGGCCACCCGTGGAGGCACCCGACTTGACCCGGGCGATCCGGGCCTCGAATTTCTCCCGGCCGCCCAGGATGGCGTCCTCGGGCAGGCGGACGTTGTCGAGGACCACCTCGGCGGTGTGCGATGCGCGGATCCCGTGCTTTTTGAACTTCTGGCCTTGCGCCAAACCTTTGGTGTCCGGACCGATTACGAAGCTGGCCTGGCCGCGGGTGCCGAGCTCGGGATAGACCGAGGCCACCACGATGTGCACGTTGGCGATGCCACCGTTGGTGGCCCAGGTCTTGGTGCCGTTGAGCACCCACTCATTGGCCGCCTCGTCGTAGCGCGCCCGGGTGCGGATGCCGCCGACGTCGGACCCCGCGTCGGGCTCCGACGAGCAGAAGGCTCCCAGCTTGGGTTCGTCCGCGGTGCCGAACATTTCGGGCAGCCAGCGGCCCAGCTGCTCGGGGGTGCCGTTGCCGGCCAGCGCCGCCGCGGCCAGCCCGGTGCCCATGATGGACAGCGCGATGCCGGCGTCACCCCAGAACATCTCCTCGAACGCGGTCAGCATCCCCAGCCCGGTCTCTTCGGCGGCCTGCTGCGCGAAGAAGTCGGGGGAGTAGAGCCCCACCTTCGCGGCCTCCTGAATCACCGGCCACGGCGTTTCCTCCCGTTCGTCCCATTCGGCCGCGGCCGGACGGATGATGTCGGCCGCGAACTTGTGCACCCAGTCGCGCACTTCGATCACGTCGTCGGACAGTTGCATGGAGAATGTCACAGCTGTGCTCCTGAATCATTGGTGTTCAAGGGTTTTCGGGGGTTTGTGTACTGGGCGAGGACGCTGACCGTTTGGTTGACCCACGCCTCGAAGTAGCGTTCTTCGTCGGTGTTGCCCGGCAGGCGACCGGTCAGCGCTTGCAGCGTCGCCGCGTAGGACAGCGAGCCGATGGCGACGGCCGCGGCCGCTTCGGGGTCGGGAATGCTGGTGCGGCCGGACCGATTCGACGCGGCCAGCTCGTCGGCGAAGCGTTGGTAGGCGTTGTCGGTGATCACCTGCCACGTCTTCTCATCGAGATCGCCGAGCTCGTCGGGCTCGCGCAGCATGACCTTGAGCAGGTCCTCGCTCTGCTTGAGGTTGCTCCAGATGAGCTGGCCGGCGATGCGCACCGCCCGCTCGACGCTGCCCGGTTGCCCCGCGTCGTATTGCTCGCGCGCGGCCACGATGCTGTCGATCCGGTGCGCGACCGCGGCCTCGAGGAGTTCGCGCTTGGAGCCGAAGTGCTTGTAGAGGGCCCCGGACCCCGGCGCCAGGCCGGATTCCCGCTGAATGTCGGCCACCGACGTCGCCGCATAGCCCTTGGCGGCAAAAAGCCGCAGGGCCGCGGACAGCAGCCGGTCACGTCCGGACGCGAGCATGGTGAGAGAGTACTCACTCACCCTGGTCAGGGCAAAATCGGCCCGGTTGTGGCACGTGACGAGGGAGCGCGCGATGCGGTTAGCGTTAAATTCTTGCGAAACGCCACTGCGCTTGATCGCGCCGAACCGGTACTGCTGTGAGGTTGTACTCAAGGTTTGTCGAGAAGGATTGGCGAACCCACCGAAGGAGCCTGACATTCGCGTCCTACCGCGTGTACAGCTGCCGATGCGGGTGCTGTCGCTGCGCACCATCGTCATCGTCGCCGCCATATCGGTGATGACGCTCGTGGTCCTGCTGGGCACCTGGGTGTGGGTGGGCGTGACCAACGATCAGTACAGCCAGCTCGATCGTCGGCTCGATTCGGTCAGCAGCCTGGGTGACATCAGCAGCCTGCTCAACAACGCCGAGCACGCGAGTCCGGACCGGCCGGCGCCCGACGGCAACCTGGTGCGCACCGCGCGTATCGGCGGCGTGACCGTCTCGGTCCCCAGCAGCATCGTGTTGCCCCAGCTTCCCGACGGCTATGCCAACACCACGATCAACGGGGTGCAGTACCGGGTCCGCACCTTCACCGCGGGCCCCGCCTCGATAGCGCTGGCCGCGCCGCTGGCCGAAGCCCAGCATCGGATCAACGAACTGCACCTGCGGGTGTTGCTGATCTGCGCCAGCGTCATCGGCGGCACCGTCGTGGTGGGCTGGGTGATCTCGTTGATCATGGTCAACCCATTCCTGCTGTTGGCCCAGCAGGCCCGCGCGATCAACGCCCAGTCCAGTCCGGACGAGGTACAGGTTCGCGGCGTGCGCGAGGCCGTGGAGATCGCCGAGGCGGTCGAGGGAATGCTGGCCCGCATCGGCAAGGAGCAGCAGCGCACCAAGGCCGCGCTGGAATCGGCCCGCGACTTCGCCGCGGTCGCCTCCCACGAGTTGCGCACGCCGTTGACCGCCATGCGCACCAACCTCGAGGTGCTCTCGACGCTGGACCTGCCACCCGAGCAGCGTCACGAGGTGATCGGTGACGTCATCCGCACCCAGAGCCGCATCGAGGCCACGCTGACCGCGCTGGAGCGGCTGGCCCAGGGCGAGCTGACGACCGTCGACGACTTCGTCCCGTTCGACATCACCGAGCTGCTCGATCGCGCCGCCCACGACGCCCTGCGCGTCTATCCCGATGTGGAGGTCTCGCTCGTGCCGTCGCCGACGGTGCTGATGATCGGGCTGCCCACCGGGCTGCGGCTGGTGATCGACAACGCCATCGCCAACGCCGTCAAACACGGCAACGCCGGCAAGATCCTGCTGACGGTCGGCAGTTCTGGGGAGGGCGTGGAGATCGCGATCGACGACGACGGCACCGGGGTGCCGGAATCCGAACGTGCCACGGTCTTCGAGCGGTTCGCCCGGGGCTCGACGGCCTCGCGGTCGGGCTCGGGGCTGGGCTTGGCGCTGGTCGCTCAGCAGGCCGAATTGCACGGTGGCACAGCGGCATTGCAGACGAGTCCGCTCGGTGGCACCCGGCTGCTGTTGCGGTTGGCCGGTGACGGGCGCGGACCGGCTTAGCGGCGGATCGCTTTGGCCGGCCCGCCCCCGCGTGCACCGCGCCGTCGATATCGCACAATGAGGCATGCTCGGCCACCTCGGCATCAACGTGCCCGATCTGTCAGCCGCGAAACGGTACTACGACGCGCTGATGCCCCTTGTCGGTTTTGAGCCGTTCTTTCATGCCGACGACGAGTTTTCTTATCGGCCCGCCCAGAACAAACCGGGCACTTTCCTGTTCTTCTATCCAGCGCTCGAGCCGCACGAGTACTCAGCGCAGCAAGCGGGGCTGCAACACCTGGCATTCATTGTGCGGCACCGGTCGTCAGTGCGAGCCGTGCACGATCATGTCGTTCGAATCGGCGGTACGGTCATTCATCCGCCGGGCCATTTCCCGCAATATCCCGGCCATTATTACGCCACGTTCTGGTATGACCCATTCGGCATCAAACTCGAAGCGGTGTGCCATCACGACCGTGATTAAATAAAGCGGCATCGCAATGCACAGAAGGTGGCGGAGGTGCATTTGTGGCTGCCGAGTCTTGAGTGGCGACTGAGGTTTATTGACGACTCCGTCTGGGAATCCAGTGATTTCACGCTTGGGACTGGTGTTGCTTAACGGAATTCCGGGCCTTGAGTCCGGCCATAGTCGCAGTGAATACAAGATCAACGAAACCGCACTACACTAAGGCCCCAAGTACGTGGATTTGGGTTGAGCGTTCGGAGGGAAATCATGGTTGTGTCAGTCGGGCCAGAAACGGTTCTGGCGTCCTCGAGCACCGAGACGGCAATCAGCGCGGAGACCGAGGCGGCCGCCTCGGCGGCGGCGCCCGTCCTGCTGGGGGTGCTGCCCATGGGTGGGGACCCCGATTCGGCCATGTTCGCCGCGGCGCTCAACGCCTGCGGCGGTAGCTATCTGGGCGTAGTGTCCGAGCACGCCGCCCAGCGCGGCCTGTTCGCCGGCGCGCAGAGCATCGCCTCGAGCACATATGTCGTCACGGAGCTCATGCGCAGCTTGACGATGGCAATCGGGGCCTAGGGCCCAGCGACGTAAAAGGGGGAAGTACGCATGGCCGATCCGGGGTGGGCTGCGCGTACGCCTGAGGAGAACGACCTGCTGCTCAAGGCGGGGGCCGGCGTCATCACTCACCTGGCCAACCAGGCCGCCTGGACCGCCTTGGCGGCAACCCATCACGGCTCCAGCATCGCGTCGACGATCAACACCGTCGCGACGTCGGCGAGCTGGACGGGCTCGGGTTCGTTGGCCTCGGCGGCAAACGCGACCGCACTGAACGCGTCACTGCACGGGCTGGCCGGCTGGGTCGACGTCAAACCGGCGGTGGTCTCGACCGCGGTCTCGGCATATCAAATGGCTTATGGATCAATGCGTCCCGCGCCCGAGTGCATCGAGAACCGCACCGAGACCGCGACCGACTACGGCATCAACCCGCTGGTGCTTGGCGCACTGACCCCGCGCATCACGTCGCTGGAGCTCGAATATTTCGGGTCGATGTGGCCGAACAACTCCGCCGTCGGAGCCAGCTACGGAACGATCCTGACGGCCCTGTCACAAAGCCTGACCATTCCGCCGCCGGTCGCCACCATGGGCGCATCACCGGCCGCGCCCGCGCAGGCCGCCGCGGCGATCGGCGAGTCCGCGGCGGAACAAGGGGCCGGTGACGGCATGCGCGCCGCCATGCAGAGCGCGCAGACCGGCACGCAGGGAGCCGGCCGGGCGGCCTCGGGTGGCCAGGACTTCATGAGTCAGGCCACCTCGTTGATGCAGCCGGCGCAGCAGCTGATGGGAGCGGTCCCGCAGGTGATGCAGGCCCCCATGCAGATGATGCAGGCGCCGATGCAGATGATGCAGCCGCTGATGGGCATGTTCTCCAATCCGGGTGCCCTGGGCATGGGCGGGGCGACCCCGGCCGTCTCGACGGTCTCGGCCACCACTGGGCTCTCCGCGGCGGAGGCCGGCGTCGGCGGGGGCGCATCCGTGGGCGGTGCGGGCGTGCCCGCAACGAGCTTCACCCGTCCGGTCAGCGCCTTCGAGCCCGCCACCGGTGGCCGGCCGGTGGGACTGCGACCGGCCGGGGCACTAGGCGCCGAGGCCCTGCGACCGCAGACCACGACGATGGGTGGTGCTCCGATGGGCGGTATGCCCGTGGGGCACGGGGCGGGAGGCGACCGCGGCTCCCGTGACAAGGCCGACCAGCCCGCGACCGTGCGGGTCGTCGACGCTCGAGTGTGAAGCCAACCCCCTGGTGAAAGGTGAATCGACAGGTCCAAATAGCCGCCATACACTTCGCTTCATGCCCTCACGGGGGGCGGCCCACCGGAGAAGGAGAATTCCGTGACAATCAAAGTAACACCGCAAATGCTTCGCGATGCTTCCAACGCTATCCAAGCGAACATGGAGCACGCGATCGGGATTGGCCAGGGATACGTCGCCAATCAAGAAAACGTGATGAACCCATCCACCTGGTCTGGCTCTGCTGTGACGGCGTCGCACGCGACGGCCATCGAGGTTCAAAACGACTTGAATAAAGTCTTGACCGGCGGCACGCGTCTGGCCGAGGGCCTGACGAAGGCGGCGGCGCTGATGGAAGGCCACGAGGCGGATTCCTCGCACGCCTTTAGCGCGCTATTCGGCGGCCACGGCTCCTGATCACCCAGTCATTCGTCATTTCATTAATGGTCTTTTGAAAGGAAGTTCACCATGTCCGACCCGATCACTTATAACCCGGGAGCCGTAGCCGACTTCGCCACCGACG
Organism: Mycobacterium sp. 1482292.6; assembly: GCF_001672995.1. Taxonomy (NCBI): domain Bacteria; kingdom Bacillati; phylum Actinomycetota; class Actinomycetes; order Mycobacteriales; family Mycobacteriaceae; genus Mycobacterium; species Mycobacterium sp. 1482292.6. The sequence continues at coordinate 12,957 of NZ_LZKV01000204.1, forward strand.
TCGCCTCCCGCGCCGGCCAGTTGCAGTCGATTTTCGACGACACCTCCAACCGCACGCACGCCCTGCAGGAATTCTTCGCCGGCCACGGCGCATCGGGCTTCTTCGAGGCCCAGGCCCAGATGCTGTCCGGGCTGCAGGGGCTCATCGACACCATCCGCCAGCACGGGGTGACGACCTCCCACGTGCTGGACAACGCGCTCAGCACCGACCAGCACATCGCCGGTCTGTTCTGAGTCCGCACAACCACACCGAGACAAACAAGGGTGGGGCAGATGCGCCGGGCGTATGTGCCCCACCTTTTGGGTCTCTTATCCACCGGTCGGGCGTCCCACTGAGTGAGGTAAGGCGACATGCTGACCACGACGGTCGACGGCTTATGGGTCTTGCAGGCGATCACCGGGGTGGAGCAAACCTGCCCTGAGCTGGGCCTGCGGCCCATGTTGCCGCGTCTGGACACCCCCGAGCGCGCCCGCAGCCACCCCGCGGCCGCGGAGCTGATGGCCGCCGGTGCGCTCGATGAGGCCGGCGAGGTCGACCCGATGATCCGGGAGTGGCTGACGGTTCTGCTGCGGCGCGACCTGGGGCTGCTGGTAATGATCGGGGTCCCAGGCCGCGAGCCGACCCGGGCATCGATCTGCCGTTTCGCGACGTGGTGGGTGGTCCTGGAACGGCACGCCGACATGGTGCGGTTGTATCCCGCCGGCACGGCCAACAACGAGGCATCGGCCAGGGACCTGGTGGTGGGTCAAATCGAGCGGCTGTGCGGCGTGGCCGAGGCGGCGCCGCTGCGCCCGGTCACCCTGGACACCGAGCAGCTATTGAGCTCGGTGCGCGACACCGCCAGCCTGCGATCGTTCCTGCTGGAACAACGCCTCGACGCCGACCAGCTGCAGATGGTGCTGACGGCCGCCGATCCCGCGCGCTCCGCGCACGCCAACATCGTCGGCCTGCAGGCCGGGGTGGGGCCCGACGAATTGGCACGGATCGCCGTCGGGGATGCGACGGTGTCCATCGTCGACACTCCCGCCGGCCGGATCTGCATCGAGAGCGTGACCTCGGGGCAGCGTCAGTACCAGATTCTTTCGCCCGGGTCGCGCACCGACATCGGCGGCGCGATTCAACGGCTCATCCGCCGATTGCCCGCGGGCGACGAGTGGCACTCGTATCGACGAGTGGTGTGACGGTGCGCCGCAAGCGAACTGCCGAAAGTAACTTAGATAACCAAAGCCTTGGAATAGCAACGTCTGTCGTGCTTGAAAGGTTTCTGAACGAGTAAACGCGGTATCGCCAACCGTGTTAGCATCTCGTCGTGACGAGCCCTTGGAATGACCCGAATATGTCGGACGAAGGAGCGCTCAGACGGGGGGATCCGTCAGGGGCCAGCAACTTCCCGGATTCGGTATCGGACACCATGCGTATTACCGATCTGGCCGCGCCGCGGAAAATTCCACCAGGGTCGGGCTGGCGGAAATTCATTTACACCATCTCTTTTCATAAAATAAATCCCGGCGAGTCCCCCCGGGAACGGCACTACCGGGATTTGCAGAATCGCATCCGGCGGCATATTCGACGGCAATACGTCATCACGGTCGTCTCCGGCAAGGGCGGCGTGGGCGTCACCACGCTCGTCGCCTGCCTCGGGGGTGTGTTCCGGGAATGCCGGCCGCAGAACGTGATTGCGATCGACGCCGTCCCGGGCTTCGGAACGCTGGCCGACCGCATCGACGAATCCCCGCCCGGCGATTACACCGCGATCATCAACGACACCGATGTCCAGGGTTACGCGGATATCCGAGAACATCTGGGCCAGAACGTCATTGGGCTTGACGTCCTGGCCGGCAACCGGACCTCCGACCAGCCCAGGCCGCTGGTGCCCGCGATGTTCTCCGGGGTGCTGTCGCGCCTGCGACGCACCCACACCGTGATGATCGTCGACACCTCCCCCGACCTCGAACACGAGGTGATGAAGCCGGTATTGGAGAACACCGACACGCTCGTGTTCGTCTCCGGCATCACCGCGGACCGGTCACGCCCGGTGCTGCGGGCGGTGGACTACCTGCGGTCGCAGGGCTACCACGAGTTGGTTTCGCGCAGCACCGTAATTGTGAACCACACCGACCAGATCACCGACAAGGACGCGTTGGCGTACTTGACCGAGCGTTTCACCAAGGTCGGTGCGACGGTCGAAGTGCTGCCGTTTGATCCCCACCTCGCCAAAGGTGGCATCATCGATACCGTTCACGAGCTCAAGAAGAAAACGCGATTGCGTCTCTTCGAAATCACCGCAGGGCTGGCGGACAAATACATTCCTGACGCCGAGCGGTCGGTGCTGTGACAGCGCCGCATAAGGTCGCTTTCCCGGCGCGTTGTGCGGTCAACATTTCTTACGAAAAGCATCTGTGTTCCCAGGTGTTTCCCGCCGGAATTCCGATGGAGGGATTCTTCGAGGGAATGGTCGAGCTGTTCGACGCCGACCTGAAGCGCAAAGGCTTTGACGGCATCGCATTGCCGGCGGGCAGCTACGAACTGCACAAGATCAACGGCGTCCGGCTCGACATCAACAAAAGCCTCGACGAGCTGGGCGTCCAGGACGGCGACACCCTGGTGCTGGTGCCCAGGGTGGACGGCGAGTCGTTCGAACCGCAGTACGAGTCGCTGTCCACGGGATTGGCGGCCATGGGCAAGTGGCTGGGCCGCGACGGCGGCGATCGGATGTTCGCGCCGGTGACGCCGCTGACCGCCGCCCACACCGCGGTCGCGGTGATCGCCATGGCGGTCGGGGTCGTGGTGGCCCTGACGCTGCGCGCCCGGACATTCACCGACGGCCCCGTCCCGGCCGCGGTCGCCGGCGCCGTCGGTGTCCTGCTGCTGGTGGCCACGCTGGTGGTGCGCAGCGGGTGGCGGGAGCGGCGCGACCTCTTCAGCGGCTTCGCGTGGCTGGCGGTCCTGTCGCTGGCCACGGCCGGGGGCTGCGCGCCGCCGGGGCGGCTCGGCGCGGCACACGGGCTGATCGGCGCCGTCATCGTGATCCTGGGCGCCATCGCCATCGGGGTGACGGCGCGGAACCGCTGGCAGACCGCGGTGGTCACCGCGGTGGTGACGGTCTTCGGGGTGCTGACCGCCGTCGCCGCCGTCCGGATGTTCCGGCCGGCCTCGGCTCAGGTGCTGGCGGTCTGCGTCTTGGTCGGACTGCTTGTGCTGGTCCGGATGGCTCCCCTGATCGCGCTGTGGGTCGCCCGGGTCCGGCCGCCGCATTTCGGATCGATCACCGGGCGGGACCTGTTCGCGCGGCGCGAGGGGATGCCCGTCGACACCGTGTCCCCGGTCAGCGAGGACGAATCCGAAGACGAGGACAATGAATTGACCGACATCAGCGCGCGCGGCGCCGCGATCGCCGCCTCGGCGCGGCTGGTCAACGCGGTCCAGGTGGGACTGTGCGTCGGCGTGTCGATAGTGCTGCCCGCCGCGGTGTGGGGCGTGCTGGCGCCGGGGCGCCCGTGGGCGTGGTTGGCGTTGGTGGTGGCCGGCCTGGTGGCCGGCATCTTCCTGACCCAGGGTCGCGGGTTCGCCGCCAAGTATCAGGCCATCGCCCTGGTGTGCGGGGCGTCCGCGGCGGTGTGCGCGGGCGTGGTCAAGTATGCCGTCGCCGCGCCGCACGACGTGATGGCCGGGTTGATGTGGCCCGCGGTGGCGGTGGCGACCTTCGCCGCATTGGGTTTGGCCGCAGCGCTTTTGGTGCCGGCGATGCGGTTTAGGCCATTCATCCGGTTGACCGTCGAGTGGGTGGAAGTGCTCGCGTTCATCGTCTTGCTGCCAGCGGCGGCGGCCTTGGGAGGGCTCTTCACGTGGATTCGCCACTGAGAAGGGCCGCGGCGGTGGCCGCCGCTGTCACATTGGTCGCATTATCATCCAATACCCCTGTCGCGCTTGCCATTACACCACCACCGGTGGATCCGGGTATGGTGCCGCCGGACGGTCCCCCGCGATCCGATCAGCCGATGCGCCGTGCCAACAGCTGCTCGACCCCGATCACCGTGCGCAACCCCGACGTGGCGCAGCTGGCCCCGGGCTTCAACCTGCTCAACATCACAAAGGCTTGGCAGTACAGCACCGGCAACGGGGTGCCCGTGGCCGTCATCGACACCGGCGTCACCCCCAACCCGCGACTGCCGGCGGTCCCCGGCGGCGACTACATCATGGGTGAGGACGGCCTATCGGATTGCGACGCGCACGGCACGATCGTCAGCTCGATCATCGCCGCTGCGCCCCAAGGGATCTTGCCGATGCCGCGGCCGATGCCCGCCACTCCCGCGTTCCCGCCGCCGGCGGGCCCGCCGCCGATCGCCGGCGCGCCGCCCCCGCCGGTCGAGGTGCCGCCCCCGGTGGCGCCCAAACCACCGCCGCCGCCGGTGACCATCACCCAGGTGCTTCCGCCCCCGCCGCCACCGCCGCCGCCCCCGCCGCCGGAGGGCGGCGGAGCGACGGCCGCGTCGAACGGGCCGCCGGATCCGCAGACCGAAGACGAACCCGCGGTGCCGCCGCTCCCCCCGGGGGCGCCCGACGGCGTGGTGGGCGTGGCCCCGCACGCGACCATCATCTCGATCCGGCAGTCCTCACGAGCCTTCGAGCCGGTGAACCCGCCGCCGGGAGACCCCTACTCGGACGAGAAGGTCAAGGCCGGAACGCTGAATTCGGTTGCGCGCGCGGTCGTTCACGCCGCCAACATGGGGGCCAAGGTGATCAACATTTCCGTCACCGCGTGCCTGCCCGCGGCGGCCCCGGCCGATCAGCGGGCCCTCGGTGCGGCGCTGTGGTACGCGGCCACCGCGAAGGACGCCGTGATCGTGGCGGCCGCCGGCAACGACGGCGAAGCGGGCTGCAACAACAACCCGACGTATGACCCATTGGATCCGTCCGATCCGCGGGACTGGCACGAGGTCAAGATCGTCTCGGCGCCGTCGTGGTTCTCCGATTACGTCCTGTCGGTGGGAGCGGTCGACAGCAGCGGTGCCCCGCTCGACAAGAGCATGACCGGTCCGTGGGTCGGCGTGGCGGCCCCCGGGACCCACATCATGGGCCTCTCACCGCAGGGCGGCGGCCCGGTGAATGCCTACCCGCCATCGAGACCGGGCGAGAAGAACATGCCGTTCTGGGGCACCAGTTTCTCGGCGGCCTACGTCAGCGGCGTCGCGGCGCTGGTGCGCGCGAAATTCCCCGAACTCAGCGCGCATCAGGTGATCAACCGGATCGTGCAGTCGGCGCACAATCCGCCTGCGGGCGTGGACAACAAGGTCGGATACGGGATGGTGGATCCGGTCGCCGCCTTGACCTTCAACATCCCGCCCGGCGATCGGATGGCTCCCGGCGCGCAAAGCCGGGTCATCACCCCGGCCACGCCGCCACAACACCGCCCACGACCACGCCGGCTGACCCCACCAGCGCACGAACACCAGCGCGACCCCCACCACCACGGCGACCGCGGCGCCGATGTAGCCGCCCACCAGCCAGCCGGCGAAGCCGAGCAGGAACACCACCCACACGCCGACCACCCGGCGATTGCTGCCGCGGCTGAAGCCGGTCAGGTCGGGCCTCATCGGGCCCTCCGCAACCGGGCCGCGATCGCGAACACGAGCACGCCGGCGGCGACGGTCCCCAAAAACCCGATGGCGATGTTGCGGGCCCGGTGGTCGTGGGCGGTGTTGTGGCGGCGTGGCCGGCGCCCGATCGACTGGACGGCCCCGATCACCGTGGCCAACAACCGATCCGGTGGCGGCGTCCGCGTCCAAGACGGTGTCGCCGTCGTCGCGGTGCAGTTGCTGGGCAGAGGTCACCGAGCCACCAGGGTGACCGGCTCGGTGAGCGTCGAGACCGAAAACGTGTTGGACATCGTCGAATTGGTGCCGATGCTGCACCAGGCGCTTGGCCTGCAGCTCGATTCGATCAGCGTGGTCACCATCGGCTCCCGGCACGGCACTATCGGGGACTTTCCGCGTGTCTACGACTCCGAGATCGGAACCCCGCCCTACGCGGGCCGGCGTGAGACGTGGCTGATCATGCGGCTGGCGGTGATCGACAACGCCCAAGCCCTGTTCTGGCGCACGACCGTTGGCGCGGCGGCCATTTCGGTCGCACAACGCATCGCCGGACTGCTGCGCTGCCAGGGGCTGCGCGCCAAGGTGGCCACCGCCACCGACCTCGTCGAGCTCGACCGCCGGCTGGGGTGGGACGCGGTGTCGGGAACCGTGCAGCGATGGAAAGCCATACGCGGAGAAGCGGGTTGGATGACCACCTATGCGTATCCGGCCGAGGCGATCACGTCACGCAACCTCTCGCAGGCGTGGACGCTGCGCGCCGACGAGGTCATCCAGAACGTGACCGTCTTCCCGGACGCCACGTGCACCGCCACCATCACCGTGCGCACACCCACGCCGGCACCGACGCCGCCCAGCGTCATCCTGCGCCGGCTCAACGGCGAGCAGGCCGCCGCGGCGGCCGCGAACATGTGTGGCCCCCGTCCGCACCTGCGTGGATTGCGGCGCAGCCCGTTGCCGGCCGAGCTGATCACCGAGATCGGACCATCGGGCGTGCTGATCGGCAAGCTCAGCAACGGTGACCGGCTGCTGGTGCCGGTCACCGACGCCGGTGAGCTGTCGCGCGTGTTCGTCGCCGCCGACGACCCGATCGCCAAGCGGATCGTGATCCGGACCGCCGGCGCCGGCGAACGGGTGTGCGTGCACACCCGCGACATGTCGCGCTGGATCAGCGTGCGCATGCCGGAGATCAGCGTGGTCAACAGCCCGCGTCCCGCACCGCGGACCACCGTCAGCGTCGTCGAGTACGCCCCGCGACGGGGGGGCGGCGCGGGCGCGCTCGAGGGCGGCGGTATCGAGGCGGCGATCTCCCCGACCCCGCGACCGGCGACGGTGATCACCATCGCCCCCGCGGGGGCCCAGCTCTCCGAGGCGCATCGGAACGGCTTCGAGGTGATCATCGAGCAACTCGGGCCGGCGGTGGTCAACGTCAGTGCAGCAGGAGAGAATTGGCTCGTCGAGATGGACATGTTCCGCGCCGAGAACCGCTACGTCAGTCTCGAGCCGGTGGGCATCTCGGTCGGCACGTAGCAGGTCAGAAACACGAGTTTGAGGCACGGTGTGATGAGCGCAGTGCCGCGAGGGGTTGTGATGGGTGATTTGCAAACCGCCCGAAGGCATTTCGATCGTGCCATGGCGATCAAGAGCCGGCAGGGCCGGGCGGCGGCGCTGCCGGAGTTCGTCGCTGCCACCGACGCCGACCCGTCGATGGCCGACGCCTGGTTGGGGCGCATCGCGTGCGGTGACAACGACCTGGCGTCGTTGCGGCAGCTCTACGCCACCAGCGAATGGCTGCACCGCGAGACCACGCGCATCGGGCAGACGCTGGCCGCCGAGATCCAGCTGGGTCCCTACATCGGCATCACCGTCACCGACGCGTCACAGGTGGGGCTGGCGTTGGCGTCCGCGTTGACGATCGCCGGGGAGTACGCCGAGGCGGACCGGTTGCTGGCCAACCGTGACCTGCTCGATTCCTGGACCAACTATCAGTGGCACCAGCTGGCCCGCACGTTCTTGATGTACCGGACCCAACGCTGGCCGGACGTATTGCTGGCCGCCGCCGACGAGTTGCCCGCCCAGGCCATCGTCATGTCGGCGGTGACCGCGTCGATCTGCGCGCTGGCCGCCCATGCCGCCGCCCACCTCGGACAGGGCCGGGTGGCGCTGGACTGGCTGGACCGCGTCGACGTGATCGGGCACACCCAGTCGTCGTCGCGCTTCGACGCCGATGTGCTGACCGCGTCGATCGGACCGGCCGACATTCCGCTGCTGGTCGCCGATCTGGCCTATGTGCGGGGGATGGTGCACCGTCAGCTGCGCGAGGAGGACAAGGCCCAGATCTGGCTGTCCAAGGCCACCATCAACGGCGTCCTGACCGAGGCGGCCAAAGAGGCACTGGCCGACCCGAACCTGCACCTGGTGGTCACCGACGAGGAAACCATCAACAGCCGCACCGATCGATGGGACGCCTCGTCGGCCAAGAGCCGCGACGAACTCGACGACGCCGCCGCCGCCGACGTGCGCGCCGAGCTGTTGGCCGAGGGCCGCAAGCTGCTGGCCAAGCAGGTGGGACTGGCCGCGGTCAAGCAAGCGGTCGCGGCGCTGGAGGACCAACTCGAAGTGCGGATGATGCGGCTCGAGCATGGCCTGCCGGTGGAGGGTCAGACCAACCACATGCTGCTGGTGGGTCCGCCCGGTACCGGTAAGACGACCACCGCCGAGGCGCTGGGCAAGATCTATGCCGGCATGGGGATCGTGCGCCACCCCGAGATCCGCGAGGTGCGCCGGTCGGATTTCTGCGGCCACTTCATCGGCGAATCGGGGCCCAAAACCAACGAGCTGATCGAAAAGTCGCTGGGCCGAATCATTTTCATGGATGAGTTCTACTCGCTGATCGAGCGCCATCAGGACGGCACGCCCGACATGATCGGCATGGAGGCCGTCAACCAGCTCCTGGTGGCGCTGGAGGTGCACCGGTTCGACTTCTGCTTCATCGGGGCGGGCTACGAAGATCAGGTGGACGCCTTCCTCACCGTGAACCCGGGTTTGGCCGGCCGGTTCAACCGCAAGCTGCGTTTCGAGTCCTATTCGCCGGCGGAGATCGTCGAGATCGCGCACCGCTACGCCACGCCGCGCGCCAGCCTGCTCGACGATGGCGCCAAAGAAACGTTCCTGGACGCGGCGACGACGATCCGCAACTACACCACCCCGGGCGGACGCCACGGCATCGACGCCATGCAGAACGGTAGGTTCGCCCGCAACGTCGTGGAGCGCGCCGAGGGTTTCCGCGACACCCGGGTGGTGGCGCAAAAGCGGGCGGGTCAACCGGTGACGGTCGAGGATCTGCAGATCATCACCTCGGCCGACATCCAGGCCGCGGTGCGCAGCGTGTGCTCGGACAACCGCGACATGGCGGCCATCGTCTGGTGACGCGGCTAGGCCGGTTCGAAGCGGAAAACGGCCAACCGACCCGCCAGCGCCTCGAACTCGTCGGGGGTGCCGTCCCGCACCATGCCCGAGCGTTTGGCGAAGGCCACCCCGACCGGGACCTCGGTGGGGAAGGCGCGCAGCACCGGTCGCGCCTCGCTGGCGGAGAGTTCGACGATCCGCACCGGGCGTGACCGTCGGCCGCGGCTCAGCGTGCCGGTGCCGGCCGCCCGCGCATTCGCGGCCCAGTCGGCGCCGGGGTAACCGGCCACGACGTAGAGGCCGCCCCGAAAGTTGAAGGGCGTCATCGGGGTTCGGCGCGGTTGGCCCGACTTGCGGCCGGGCACGGTGAGCACCATGGCGGGCCCCGTCGGGATCCCCAACCGTTGGACCGCCATCATGAACTTGTTCATGGGCTTGAGGTAGCGCGGGGGGCGTGGATCGGTCATCTCAGACTCCTTGTTTCTCGTTGCTGAACATCGCTCGGTGTTGGAAAACCCAGTGCGCGAACGGGACTGGCGGCCGACCGAGGATCTTCTCCACGTCGTGGGTGACCAGGGCCGGGTTGTCGAGCGTCTCGGCCTGCATGGCGAGGTAGGCGTCGGCGAATCCGGCGCTGAAGCCCAACCCGACGAATCGTTGCCGCACGGCATCGGCGGGGATCTCGAGGTACTGCAGCGGCCGGCTCAGGACGGCGCCGATGACCTCGACCAGCTCGGCGTTGGTGAAGGCCTGCGGACCGGTCAGCGGGATGCGTTGCCCGGCAAGCTCGTCGGTGAGCAGAGCGTGCGCCGCGACGCCGGCGATGTCGCTCTCGACGATCGGGGCGGCCGATGCCGCGGCGTAGGGTCCGGCGACGACGTCGCCGGCGCGGATCTGCGCCGACCACATTCCGGCGAAGTTGGTGGCGAACACCGTGGGCCGCAGGCTGACCCAATCCAAACCGGAGTCGACGGCGAGGCGCTCGACCTCCCGGTTGCGGTCGCCGCGGAACCGGGACGGCTGCCGGGCGACGTCGTCGTCGGCGTTGATCGCCGACAACGCCACCAGCTTGCTGACACCGGCGGGCCCGCACCGGGCCACCACGTCTTCGAGTTGCGCACCCAGCGCCCGCGAATTCAGGAAGACTGCGGAGGCACCGGGTAGCGCCTCGGCGGCCGAGCCGAACACCTCCACCTCGGGCGGAAATCCGGCCGGCCCCGGTTGCCGGGTGACCGCCCGCACGCGGGCTCCCGCGGCCAGCAGTTCGGTGACGAGTGGGCGGCCGACGTTGCCGGTCGCACCGGTGACGACGATGGTCATGACGAGCATCCTTTCCGTGAACTTTGTGCACTGGGAGAAACGACGAGGCAAAAGGTGGGAAAGTTACCCGGCAGAACGTGTAACTTTTCGCCCCAGCAGATCGTCGAAGAGTCATGAACCAGTCGCAGTCCACCGGCGACCAGGTCGGCGAGGCCTGGCGTCGGCACCGCCCATACCTGGTCAACCTCGCCTACCAGATGCTGGGCGACATCGGCGACGCGGAAGACGTTGCGCAAGAGGCCTTTTTGCGATTCTCGCGCGCCGACGTGAGCGAGATCGAGGACGCCCGGGGCTGGCTGACCGTGGTGGCGAGCCGGCTGTGCCTGGACCAGGTGCGTTCGGCCCGCGCCCGATACGAACGGCCCGGAGAGGTTGCCGAGCAACCGGCGCCGCCCCGCTTCGACCCGGCCGACCGGGTCACGCTCGACGACGAGATCCGCACCGCCCTGCTCGAAGTCCTGCGCAGGCTCAGCCCCGCTGAGCGGGTCGCCTTCGTGCTGCACGACGTGTTCGGCGTCCCGTTCGACTCGATCTCGCAGACCGTGGGCCGCCCGGTCGGCACCTGCCGCCAGCTGGCGCGCAGGGCGCGCACGAAATTCCATGCGGCACAGCCGAAATTGAGTGAAGTCGCCTCGGCCGAACACCAATTGGTGACCGAGAAGTTCATCACCGCATGCGCCAACGGTGACCTCGAAGCGTTGGCCGCCGTCCTGGATCCGACGGTGTGGGGCGTGGGCACCATCCTCGCGGACCCGGCGCCGCCACAGCAGATCAACCACGGGCCGGATGCGGTGGCCACCAACCTGTTGCGCTACCTGTGGCCGGACGTGACCCTGGTCAGCGGACCCGTCGGGGGACCGGTGCTGCTGGCCTTCAGCGAGCGCCGCCTGTTCGCCGTCATCGTGCTGACGATCCGCGGGGCCCGGGTCATGAAGATCGAGGCGATCGCCGACCCGTCGGCGCGGGCTTAGTTCGGCATGCCCGCGTGGTCTGCGCCGCCGTGCGGACGCGCCGCGAAGTATCCGGCGATGGTCGCGGTGATCTCGAGGAATTTGCGCCGCGTGGCCGGGGCCATCTCGTGACCCACGTCGATCACGCCGCCGGGCCGCAGGTGGGGATCGAAGGGCACTTCGATCACCGGCCGGCCATGGTCGGTGAATTCGCGGGCGAGCAACGCGCGGGTGCGTTTGTCGGCATGACCGTCGGAATCGTTGAGCACCACGATGGTGTGGCTCAACAGCGCGGCCAGGCCCTGATCCGCCAGCCACTCCATGGTCCGCGCGGCTGCGGATGCGCCGTCGGCCCACGGGGAGGACACCACGATCAGCGCATCGAGGTCGCGCAGGACCTCCTGGGTGAGCGGCGCGTCCATGGTCGAACCGCAGTCGATGACGGAGATCGTGAAATGGCGGTCCAGTCGCAGCGCGGCTTCCCGGTAGATCGCGGGATCGAGCACGCGGCGCGGCCCCGACGCCGGCTCCCCGGCGAGGACATGAAGACCCGCGGCATTGCGGCCCAGCCGCGCCACCACATCGTCGAAGGATCGCAGGTTCTTGTCGGCGGTCAGCTCCCAGAACGAGCCCGTCGACGCCGGATCGATCCGGCTGCTGAGCCGTCCGAACGCGGTGTC